>LKUH01000425.1 GCA_001412425.1 Candidatus Cloacimonas sp. SDB | reverse complement strand
TAGCTGTACTATGATAATATAATACAACTGGGGGGACATTTGGCACTATTTCAGAAGAAGCATTTTTTGGGAAAATTCCTGCCTGTATATTTTCAGTTTGCAAAAATATATTCCGGAAGGAACTGGTTGATTATTTTGATCTGTCCCGTTCCAGATAATATTATAGTGCTTTTCTCCACCTACTTCTACAGGCTCAGTATGATACATACTCGGGGAAAGATTTTTCACTTTCTGACCTTTAAGATTATAAATCACAATTTCCATATCCTCCGCCTGCCAGGTCGTAGTATTACGAAGACCGTTGATCTCTGTGGTTAAAGAAAACGATATGGTTGTTGATGGATTGAAGGGATTAGGATAAATTTTCAAACAAATTTCAATGATTTCAGGAATTTCCTGCGATTCTGACAAAGTTATTTCGCCTAAATCTGCCAATGCCTGCTGTAATAGATCATAAGCAGCTTCTTCTTCCATAAAATATAGTGGAAATCCCAGAGTTATAGCCTTAGTATCTCCCGCAATTTTTACAGCACAGGGCTCATTTTCCCACTCCGGGTCATCGGTTTCGGAGTTAAAGCTATATATTGCTTCCCCCATAGCTGTCGGAGACAATTGATAGATATAGGCGAAAGCATTATCCCAGGCAGCCAGAGGAATTTTTCCTGGATCAATTGCAATAGCGGGATATCCGTTTAATCCTTCAGCACCCAAAAAATCAGGATTATTATTGATCGATTTGTAATCAATTCCCAAAAAATCTGCCAGTTCATGATCCGCAAGTGTTTCCAGGCTCCTGCAATTGGAAAGGAAGAGTTTTCCTCCGGCAGTTAAATAATTCTTCAAAACAAAAAAATTGTTAATGAGCGGATTAAAGAGAATATCATCTGAATGCCAGATCAAAGTTGAATATTGAGCCATCGTATCCAGTGAAGGAAAGCCTGATGCGGCAATATCCCAGTCCGTAAAATTAAGTCCTTCCAACAGGTAATGATAAAAACTGTCGATCTCTTCATCAGTCGGAAAAGGACTGGTAAAATTACCGGAATTATCTACCAGAAGAATGCCCTGATCAAAAGCATATTCAACCGGTTCAACTGCAATTGAATTGGAAAAATCAGATTCGTAAAAACCTGCAAAGACAGCAGATATTTTATACATATAGGTTACACCTAATTCAAGATTTTCATCAAAGTAAAAATTAGCTGTCAGAGGTTCTTCATTTATTTTTAAGAATTCTCCTCCTTCAGCAGCTCTGTAAATATTAAAACCATCAATATCAGGATCAAAGAATTCCCTCCAGGCTAACCCGACATTTCCGTCACGAACCTCCAGTTCTTCCAAAACTGGAAGTTTTTTTGTAAACCCGTAATCCAGTACCCAATTGTCAGGATCCATGCTGATATCATGACTATCAGCTGAACCAGGCAACACAAGGTGATTTAGACCACCTTCGACAAATATTCTGCCATTTACACCTTCATATTGGTAGGGAATGAACATGGAAAAATAGTTGTTCTGGAAAGGTAAGGATTCTATGGTAATATAAGAGCTATCTGCTTCTGAGGCAGTATATAACGTGTAATTGTAGGTCGGTCTCCCCTCTTGATAAAACCACTGATCGAAAAACCAGTCAAGCTCCATTCCACTGGTATTTTCAGCAGCATTTTCCAGATCTTCGGTAATAAAATTCCCGTATAATAACTGGGGATCTGACATCAGATTAAGAATCGCGGCAAAATAATCCTCATCTTGCAATACACCTCTGAGCATATGCTGGGTCCAGGCTCCTTTTGAATAGATCACAATATCAAAAATATGACTCCCTGAACCTTCTGGATCACGCTGCAATGGAGGATCCAGAGGGCTGCCATTATCCAGTGCGTCCATATAATCCAGCAACGACTGGTAACCATAGAGATTTTCCGCCCACAGAGCTTCGCTGTAACGGGCAAAACCTTCTTTGAGCCAGACGTGTTCCCAGCTTCCAATGGTAAGAAAATCACCTGCCCATTGATGCGCCAGCTCGTGAGCGACAGTGAATGTGGCTTCCGGATCGGTAATATAACCTGCATCAAAAGACGTGCAGGTCTGATGCTCCATTGCTAATGCCCCCAGATCGGTACAGCTGGCATGTCCGTATTTCTCTGTCAGAAAAGGATAAGGTCCATATATCGCAGAGAAAAAATCGATCATCTCAGGAGTGGGCGTATAGAGATCCACACTTACATCATACTGCTCGGGATAAACATGATGCAGAATCTCCATTTCCTGATCCTGATAGAAATAATTCTGGGTAAATATCTCATAATTTGTTATGGCGAATGATGTTAAGTAAGTGGCAATTGGATATGATTCCAGCCAGAGATCTGTCCTGGTACCGTCTCCGTTATTTACGGTTTCCAACCTTAAGCCGTTGGCAACACTTACATACTGCTCAGGATAGGTCAATCTGATCTCAAGCGAATCAGGCTTATCGGCCGGAGTATCTTTACAGGGCCACCATTTCCTGGCTCCCTGAGGTGAAACCATTGTAAAAACTACCGGTACCCCGGCGTGAGTTCGAAATTTCATGCCATCGTTCAATCTATTGACCGGATTTCCGCTGTAAACAATTTCTATCTCAGCTATATCTCCACTATTACAGGCTTGTGAAAGTGTAACGGAAATAATGTCATCTGCATGGGAATAATTAAGATCCGTACCGTTCAAAGTTATGAAATCAACATCAAGGGTATTGGTAAAGTTAAGATCAATTTGAGAAGTATTGTCTTCCAGGATCATAAACCTCATTAAAAGCGAAGCTGTAATAAACTGTTCCGAAAAATCTATGGTAAGATCCAGAGCATAATAGACCACATCATAATTATCCATATTTCTGTTACTGATCTGGATTATCTCCCTGAACTGGTCGTAATTTGAAGCCTGCAGGGTCAAAGCCTTATTCGTGGTCTTCACATGTCTTTTAAAATCCGGGTAATATGTTGCAGAAATTAACGAAAGTGAAGTTATTATAAAAA
>LKUH01000424.1 GCA_001412425.1 Candidatus Cloacimonas sp. SDB | reverse complement strand
GAGCTGCTAACTGCGGAAGGTTTTTTTATTTAAATTAAACAAACAGCAGAATTCAGCCTGACCTTTTTCGCAAATTTCTATTGACTTCGAGCTTGTAACTGCTCAGTTTTGCTAAATTGAAGCTGGAGGTTGTATGTATGAATTACTCAATGATCCTTTGACTACATCCCTGATCTCAAGATCGGGAAAGAACAACAGGATTGTAGTCGGAGTACCGCATCATGCACCCCTGGGAACCCATAAACTTCCTACCCTGAATAAAAGGTCAGCAGATGAGAATGCCGGTTTGGTCGGCATAAAATTAGCCAAGATCTTAGACTGCTCCTTTATTATAGCCTGTAATTATTCTTTCGACGTCAATAAATTCCGCGGCAGTGATTATTTTAGAATTATCAAGCACTGGCAGCCGCAGATTTTGATCGAGATTCACGGACACGGTAACGGTAATGCCAAATACGATATTGAGATCTCATCCGGCAATATTGAAAGAAATTATCTGGCGCAATTACTGGCAGAAAATCTGAACAGCATAAATTCTTTTCATCCTGATCTGGCGAAATATTCGATTTCAGGTGATTTCCAAAAAATTTACTTTCAGGCAACAGCATCAAAGACTATTAATACAGACGAATGGCTCTCTCTGCATATTGAACTTCCCTTAACCTTAAGAAAACCCTGCTCCGGAACTGATAAAACAGCGAATAATTTGTCTGATCTCTTTTGTTATAATCTGGCTGAATCGTTAAAAAAGATATTTGAATCCAACAATTTAAATTTAGGGGAAAATTATGCAGTATAGAAAGTTGGGACGAACAGGTTTACAGGTTTCCGTTCTGGGATTTGGAGCAATGCGCCTGCCTGTACTTGATAATGACACGAAAAAGATTGATGAGAAGCTGGCAGAAAAAATGATCCTGTACGCTATCGACAAAGGAGTAAATTACATTGATACTGCCTATCCTTATCATGGTGGAGAAAGCGAACGTTTTCTGGGCAGACTTTTAAAAGGCGGATTAAGGGAAAAGGTGCTGCTGGCAACTAAATTACCCTGCTGGTCAATAAATGACAGCACCGATTTTGATAAATATTTCACGGAACAACTGGAGAAATTGCAGACAGATTATTTTGATTGTTATCTGCTGCACGCCCTGGATAAAGAATCCTGGAAAAAGATCTGCGATCTGGGTGTACTGGAATGGTGCGAAAAGAAGAAAGCTGCAGGAAAAATAAAATTTCTGGGATTTTCTTTTCACGATCAGTACAGTGTTTTTAAACAGATTGTGGATGCCTATGATAATTGGGATTTCTGTCAGATCCAGTATAATTACATGGATACAAATTATCAGGCGGGTAAAAGAGGATTTGAATACGCTTCCCGCAAAGGTCTGGGTGTTATTATTATGGAACCTCTGAGGGGAGGTCAGCTGGCGGAAGACCCTCCGGCTGAAATAGCAGATCTCTGGAAAAATTTCTCTTCGGCAAGATCCTATGCTGATGGAGCTCTGCAATGGCTCTGGAATCAACCTGATGTTTCCATCGTGTTAAGCGGAATGAGCAATATGCAGCACGTTAAAGAAAATATTGCCAGTGCTGAAACAGCTCAACCCAATATTCTCACTTCCAAAGAATTGGATCTCTATAAAAAGGTCCGTAGAGAGTATATTAAGAGATCTCCCATCAGATGTACAGGCTGCAAGTATTGTGAACCCTGCCCACAGAAGGTGGCAATTTCCAGTATTCTGGGAGTATTTATGATGAACGCCATGTATGATGATCTCAAAAGGAGCAGAACCGTCTATAATAAATTCATTCAGGCTGATGCAAGAGCTGATAAATGCATAGAATGCGGAGAATGCGAATCAAAATGCCCTCAGAATATCAAGATCATTAAATGGTTGAAAGAGGCTCACCAGAAATTTTATGTTGAAGATGAGGTCTAAAAATGAAAAGAATAATTTTTATTTTAATGATTTTTATGATTTTCTTAAGTTGCAGCAAGGGTGGGAAAGGTATTAAAATGCCTGATTACCAGAAAATGAAAGCGGATTCCACAGAATTAACCCGCGAACAGATCGAAGAACTGAAAGAGCTGTTTCTGGACCTGGAACCCACCACCTACGATTTCTATGAGAAACCTGAATTCATCCTTTACGGTTACAGGACTGAACAATCCAAAACTCCGGATGTTTATAGTATTTTCCTGGCAGAAGGTTATGTTTATAAGGGTGACTATTTTGTTGCCTGGGCCGATAGAATGAAAGGCAGAACCAGCAGATGCTATAAACTGGATGAGTACACTTCCTTCATATTGGAAAATTTAAAATGAGGAAATTTTTATGAAAAGAATAATGATTTTGATCACATCTATGATAATTCTAACTTCGAATATTCTCGCAGAAAATAAGGGATTGCAGCTGCAGGAAATCTGGGCAACTGAACCCCTGCTTAAAACACCGGAATCGGTGATCTACGATCCGGTCGATTCTCTGCTTTATGTTTCAAATATTGTAGATGATCCTCTGGCAGCAGACGGTAATGGCTTTATCTCTAAAATCGGTCTGGATGGAAAAATCATTCAGCTGGAATGGATCACCGGATTGAATGCACCCAAAGGTATGGGAATATTTGAGCGGAAGCTTTATGTAACAGATCTTACAGAGCTTGTTGAGATCAGCATTGAGGAAAACCGGATTCTGAGCAGATATACAGCGCCGGATGCTGAACTGCTTAATGATATCGCCATAGATGATCACGGCAAAATTTATATTTCCGAAACTTTTAGAGGCAATGATACAATTTACAGATTTCACCAGGGTGAATTTGAAAAATGGCATAAAAGTGCTGAAATTGTCAGACCTAATGGGCTTTATATCACTGGAAATGAACTGATCGTGGGTTCTTCCGGAAACAAAAGTATTGCTCTTATAGATCTGGAAAAAAATGAGCTGATCGATAAAATTAAAGTCAATACTATTGTAGATGGTATTGTAAAACGGAATTACGATCAGATCATATTTTCCGACTGGTACGGAAAAATCTTCCTGCTGGAAAATTTTACCGAAGTAACCCAGCTTATGGATACTATACCTTCGCAACAGAATGCAGCTGATATTTATTATATTAAAGAGATGGAACTGCTTCTTATTCCAACTTTTTTCAACGACCGGATTGTCGCTTACAAGATATCAGAAAAATGATTAGAATAAAGGAGATGCGATGAAAAGTAAAGGTCAAATTTTATCCGGAATGATTCTTGTACTTCTGGGCTTGCTGATAATTTTCCTGAAATTCTCTACCTTCCGCCATCCCGATTCCTTTCTTTTACTGATTGGAGGTCTTTTTCTGGCTGCCTATTTTTATCAAAATGCTTACGGTTTATTAATCCCGGCATGCCTAATGCTGGGTATTTCCTTAAGCTCCGGTTACTCAGCTCTGCCAGGTTTCAGCAGAAGCGGTCCCTGGGGTTTGGGCTTTGGTTTTATCGCCATTTTTATTATCGACTTTTTATACCGGGGCAAATCCCACTGGTGGCCACTTATTCCAGGTGTTATTCTGGTTCTGACAAGTTTAAGAAGAGCATCTTACTGGCTGCAGAGGGGCTGGCCTGTTTTAATTATTCTGCTGGGAATTTATCTGATCATTCGATCATTTAAAACCCAAGAAAAACCAAATTCTTCTGACAGAGACAACTCTTTCAGATCAGGAGAAGATCAGAATGCTAAATAAAGCATCCGTATTGTTACTTTTTCTTTTCGTAGTTTTATTTTCCAGTATTTCTGCAATTACTTTGAAAGAAGCTTTCGACGCTGCGGAACCCCAGGAAGGTTATGATAAATTTCTACAGCTTAATACCGGAGAAACCTATACAGGTGGATTACTCATCGGTAAACTTTTTGATCAAAGGACTGCTCAACTCTATGGTGAAGAGGGATTGAACGTACGCATTCAGGGTAACGGAGCTATTCTCGATCTGCAGGGCTCCGAGATCTGCATTTCCTGCTGTGAAAATATTCTGGATATTGAAGACTGCATAATTATTAACGGAAATGTCAGATTTCGGGGTATGAATAACAGCCTTTTTGATCAGAGACCCTGGGGAAGTGTCCGATATGTTACTTTTTATCAACCTCATGATTATGGAATCCGCTTACAGGGTGCAGGGGAAAACATTCTGATAGAAAGAAATATAATTGTTGATGCTGTTGCAACGGGCAGCGATTATATTTTCACAACCGGAATCTCAACCGATTGGCTGCCAACCGGTTCTGCCATAGCAATAAGCGTTTTTACCGGATTTTATGGCACTCCTGTTATTCAGGATAACTGGACCTTCCATTACGATACTGAAGCAAATAGTGATTCTTTAAGACATATTATTGAATTATGCGAATATGGCTGAGTTCTGCCTGCTGCGGTCAGTTGGGCTGCCTTAAACAATGTTATTGCCGAGGATCCCATGCTCTCGAATCCCGAAAATGGAGATTATTCTCTGCTGCCGGATTCTCCCGCTGCAGGTTACGGATGTATTACTTTTCCTGAAGAAAAGATTCAACATCCACCAGAACCCGAAATATTCAACAGATATTTCAGCAATTCCAGAAAGGGTAACCGCTTTGAAGTTGAGGGAGAAATAACAGAGAATACAATCTGGTCGGCAGATACAATATCCGTGATCGGAAATATTATCATAAACGACGGGGTAACGCTGGCCATAGAACCCGGAGCAACCATAGAATTTGCCGGATTTTATTCAATTTCTGTTTTCGGTTCCCTGCAGGCAGCTGGAGAGCCGGATAACCAGATCATTTTCACAAGTAGCAATGCTGATCAATTCCAGCCTGATTCTACTGAAGCAGGCAGCTGGAATGGCATCAGATTTTCCAACACTTCCCATCTGAACGAACCCTCCTTTTTCCGCTATTGTATTTTTGAAAACAGCAAATCTCTTTCCACTGATATTATCGGAGGAGTGATCTATTGTTACAATTTTTCCCAATTACAGGTGGTGAATTCAATCTTCCGCAACAATTTTGCCATTTTTGGAAGTGCTGTCGGCTGCGATTACAATTCTGCTCCGGAAATAACCGGTAATCTCTTCCATAATAATTATGCCCTGCTGGCTGGTTCACCCTTTTATGTTAAATATTCCCATCCTCATTTGAACTACAATACTATTGCTGCTAATCAGATCCTGAATCAGGATGTATGGTATGTTACAGCTATGGTCCACACTTACATAGCTAAACCTCAGTTAACCGGTAATATAATCAGGAATAACCTGACAAATTATTTCTTTCAGGATCAGATACTGGAAGGAAAAGCCTTCTATATAAATTATAATAATATTGAAAACGGATATGCTGGAACAGGTAATATTGATTTTCCCGCTCAATTTGTGATGAACGGTTCAACCCCATACTATCTGCAATCCGACTCCCCCTGCATCAATGCCGGCTTAAATGATCTGCCCTGGGGACAGGAATTTCCTGCGACAGATCTGGCAGGAGAGCAAAGGATATACGATAATATCGTTGATATGGGTGCTTATGAATGGCAGGGAAGCTTTATCAGCAATAATGACGTAGTTAATTTTAACCCGGTTCTGAAAAATTACCCTAATCCCTTTAATGCTGAAACGATCATTTCTTTTTCTCTACCGGAAACTCAAGAAAAAACCAAGCTGGTGATCTGCAATATCAAAGGGGAAAAAATATTTACCCTGGTAAAAAATAATCTGCCGGCAGGTAAGCATTATATAATCTGGAATGGAACCGATTACAACGGAAAATCGGTTTCCAGCGGAATCTATTTCTGTAAAATAACAGACGGGAATTTGACTGCATCCCGCAAAATGATTTTGCTGAAGTGATTTCAGCGAATTTTCAAATCAGGAGGATATTATCAAATTTATCAGGTTGATATCATTAATACCACTGATCCTGCTGGTCTCATGTTCCATCAGTGAGAGTGCAGCACCAGAAATGAAAGAGGACATGGCAATCAGCATGTCTTTGCAGCCAGCTTTTGAACAGGGTTTTGAAGTAACCAGGGTCACTGTAACCATAACCCGCGGCAACTTTATTGATAGCCTCAATCTCAATATTTCAGGGCATACAGCTACCGGCACATTTTATGATCTGGCGGCAGGAACTTATGACATTATTGTGGAAGTATATGATAACGAAACACTTATAGCAACGGGTTCTGGAAGCGGCGTTGTTGTTGTGGGTGAGACTACTACGGTTAACATCACCCTGGAATTTATTGGGCAAACCGGAAATCTGGAGATCGTGGTTGACTGGGGCGATCAATTTCCCAGTACTCCTGAGCGAATCCTGTTTATCGGGAACAGCATCACTTACTGGAATGGCGGAGTTGGTTTCCACTTACAGGATTTTGTCCAGTCAGCTGATTCAACAACGGCAATAGAGTGCGAACAGATCACGTCTGGCGGATTTTCTCTGCAGAATCACTACCAGGAATCCACTATCGAACAGATTGAGCAGGGAGATTGGGATTTTGTAGTTCTTCAGGAACGGACTTCCTGGCCGGTTGATGAGACAGAAAGCTTTATTTTATACGCTACCCTTTTCGATTCAGTTATAACCGCAGCCGGAGCTCAGACAGTTTTCTTCTTCAGCTGGCCGTATGAAGACGAGTTTGATACTATGATAGAGGATCAGGCCGCAGCTTTCAATTATATAAGTGCTCTTTTAGATGCTCAAGTAGTACCAGTGGCAAGAGCCTGGCAGCTGGCTCGCCAGCAGGATCCTGATCTGGTACTTTTCAATACAGACGGCAATCACCCCAGTGAGTATGGGACTTATCTGGCAATTTGTACTTTCTATGCTTATTTCTGGAATCTGAGCCCGGAAGGTATTGAATATGTCAATGATCAGATCATTACTCCGGAGGAAAGAGACTTCCTCCAGGCAATCGCCTGGCAAACCTATAATACCTATTGAAGCGACAGATGCAGCGCATCCTAATCCTGGGTAATGCTGGTTCAGGTAAAACTTTTTTGGCT
>LKUH01000423.1 GCA_001412425.1 Candidatus Cloacimonas sp. SDB | reverse complement strand
ATCACCCAGCATCTGATAAAAAACAGGTTTGAAAACTGTATAATGGATAAAATTATTCTCAACATTTTCGATAATACAATCCTTAAAATAGTTGAAAATAAATGGCTTTTCCTTCTTGATCTTTTCATTTATTTCCGGCTGAAATTTCTTTGCTGTTGCCAGATCAATCTTATCCAGTGCTGGTTTATTTTTTTTAACTTCTTCTTTGATATCCTTAATTATTTTTTTAGTCTTTAAACCAGGTAAATTATTCTGGTTTTTTTGCTGTTCTTGTTTTTGAGAAGCTTCTACAGATTTATTTTCAACTTTGGAAACAATTTCCTTGATCTTTTCAAAAGAGGTCATTTCTGCAAGTTTGGACAATTTTATGAATGACATTTCAGCAACAAGGATCGGATTATTACTCATTTTTAAATCTGTTTTCGTTTTTATCAACAGAGAAATCAGATATAGAAGTTCATTTTCAGAAAAATTTTCCGCCAGTTCTTTTAAAGTATTTTTGGAATCTACTGACAATTCCGGTATATCAATTTTCAGTTTGATAAATAAAATATTTCGAATATAATCCATCAATCCGTTGATAAATTCCTGAATATCATTCCCCTTTTCCAGAATATTGTGCAGAATATTCACCATATCTGCCGGTTGCCTTTCGAATATGGATTTCATAATATTTCTGTAAATATCCTGATCAACAATTCCAAATATTTCCATAACATCTTTTTCAGAAACTTCCTGGCTTCCCAAAGCCAGTATTTGATCCAGCAGAGATAAAGCATCTCTCATACTGCCGTCAGCTTTCTTGGCAATCATAAACATCGCATTATCGCCGATCTTGATATTCTCATCCTTCGAGATTGACTTGATCATTTTTACAATTGCCGGAATTGGTATGCGCTTAAAATCAAAACGCTGACAGCGGGATATTATGGTAGGTAAAACTTTGTGGGGTTCAGTTGTAGCGAATATGAAAATCACGTTTTCAGGAGGCTCTTCCAGAGTCTTTAACAAAGCATTAAAAGCATTTTTGGAAAGCATGTGAACTTCATCTATAATGTATATTTTAAAAAGAGAATTTGAAGTCGAATACATTAATTCCCTCTGCAGATCCCTTATATCCTCAACCCCAGTATTGGAAGCTCCGTCAATTTCTATCACATCGGCAGATATTCCCTGAGTTATTTCCACACAATTCTGGCATTCATTGCAGGGCTTGATACTGGGTCCATTGGTGATACAATTAAGACTTTTAGCAAATATTCTTGCCATGGAGGTTTTTCCCACTCCTCTGGGTCCTGTAAAAAGGTAAGCATGAGCAATCCTGTTTAGCTGGATAGTGCTTTCAAGTATTTTTGTGATATGTTCCTGTGCGTAAACCTCCGCAAAGGTCTGCGGCCTGTATTTTCGGGCAAAAACTAAATATGACATAATACCTCTTTAAGCATTAATCTGTTTTCATTACCTTCAGCTCAGCAGCATTTTGTCAATCACAAAAGGAAGTTTTTCATCCGCCTGAGTAATTGGGAAATTTATCTTCAGTAAAATATTTTCTTGACGTAGAAATGACAAAATCAAATTTCTCTTTTCAGTGCTGAAGTGGTGAAATTGGTAGACACGCTAGGTTCAGGGTCTAGTGGGCAATATGCCTGTAGGGGTTCGAGTCCCCTCTTCAGCACCATTTTTTTGCCCGTAGGTAAAAACAACTCCGCTTACCGGAAAAGTCCACTCATCTTGAGGTGTAAATAACCTGATCCCATCTGTTTCTGTTTTCATTGCCGGAAATTTATTTCTTCCGGAAAATATGGGAATCGCTACCACATTCTGTAAAAGATCTCCAAATTTAAAACTGATCTCGATCCCTCGTGTCATTTCACTGACATAGATAGCAAGTTGATTGTATTTTTTGGGGTAAAAGGTGCGAGTACTAATAGAAA
>LKUH01000422.1 GCA_001412425.1 Candidatus Cloacimonas sp. SDB | reverse complement strand
AAAAATTGAAATTGAGAATTTATCAAATACTCCAATGAGGTTTTTTATGACTGAAAGAATTAACATTCTAACGACCGGAAGGCTCGGTGAGGATTTTCAGGCTGCTGTAAAAAAGGAATATAATCCTGAAGCATTAAAAATAGATTATTTTGTTGAAATTGATCAGAATATTTTAGATAGGTACGATGCTTTAGCTTGTTTTTCTGCCGGGAAAGATCTTGATCTGGGAAGATTGGATTGGATTCATTCTTTTGGTGCGGGTGTTAACTCTTTTATTGAAAATCCCAGTTTGAATCCGCAAATAAAAATTTCACGAACAATCGGGCTGCTTGGTAAGAAAATGGCTGAATATTGTCTATGCTACATTCTGGCACCTTGTAAAAATTGTATAAGCAATTATGAAAACCAGAAAAACAGGATTTGGCAGCAGGGTAAAATCACAGATCTGTTTTCCAGTTCAGTAGCGATTTTGGGCACAGGCGAAATAGGAAGAACAGTTGCAGAAATGATCTCTGCTTTTCATTGTGATGTTTATGGCATTAACTTACATGGTAAACAATATCCGCAATTCAAGAAATGCTTTAAATTGGAAGATTTTATTAAAAATCCCCCGCAAATAGATATTCTTATTTCGATCTTACCTTCTACAGAATCAGCCAGGAATTTGCTGACCAAAGAATTTTTCCAAAAACTTTCAAAGCTTCATTTCATTAATGTTGGCAGGGGAGATGTTATTGCCGAGAAGTTGCTACTGGAACTCCTTGAAAGCAGTATAATCTGCCAGGCTACTTTAGATGTATTTTCATCTGAACCTCTTCCTGAAGATTCAGCATTATGGAACAATCCTAAAGTTGTAATTACTCCTCATCAGGCTGCAATTACAGACATTGATGATATTATGATGAGTTTTACTCAGGCTTATGAGGCTTTTAAAAAGGGTGAAAACAATTATTTGTTTATAAAATTAAATAGAGGGTATTAATATTTCCACAGTCTGATAAACCTGTTCCGGCAGAACCGGCAAATTCCAAAATATCTTACTGTTATAATAGATGTTTTTTCAGAGGTTTTTTAACTATTAATTCGCCCGAATAATGCTATTGAACAGTACTATAAGTTTATATAAATCAATATCTTAAATAACATATTGTCTGCAATTTATTTGACGCATAAAAATATTTCAGATAATCCCTTTATAATAAAATTTATAAATAGGTTGACACTCCTGAAGCAAAAATTTAGGTAGCCCCCAAAAGAGGGGTTGATGAGAAAGAATCAGGTTAAAGATTATTTCGATTATATCCGTATAAAATTCACCAATAAAAAACTATTA
>LKUH01000421.1 GCA_001412425.1 Candidatus Cloacimonas sp. SDB | reverse complement strand
CAAACTTTCTATGCTTTCAGCTGCCTCTATAGATACAATATCTACTCTTGGTATAAGTATCTCACGGGCTGTAGTGGAGGAAAATTTGAAAATACTTGCTATGATCTTTTTTTCGTTCTCTTCTAAAGAATGCTGTGTAGCTTTGGAATGAATAATATTTCTAAGATCTTCTGATGTAATATTCTTTGATTCAACTTCAAAACCCGATTTGGTAAACAGATTACTTATCAACTCCAGAAATTTAATTACCGGCCAGAGAATAAATCTTAGTACAATCAAAAAAATGCTGGAAAAGCCAGCAAATTTTTCCGGATAGGCAAAAGCCAGCAACTTAGGTGATAACTCTCCAAATATCAGCAGAATAAAAGTCATTAAAATTATTTCTACAAAGATCAATACCATGTAAGGAGTTGTAACAAAAAACCTTTTACTTATCTCGATAGTAATGAGGGCAGCAACGGATGCTGCGGCAACATTCACAATAGTATTTCCCAGTAAAATTAGAATTAAAAGCTCTCTCGGTTTACCCAAAAGTTTGGATATTCTTTTTGATTTTGAAGTTCCTTTCTTTTCAATCTGTTTCAACTGCACTTTTGTTAAGGAAAAAAATGCGGTTTCAGAACCTGAAAAAAAAGCTGATAGGATGAGGAATAATATTATTGTCAGTATGTTAAGTCCCAAAATATTACAAATTCTCCTTTAAAATAAGAAAATATTTCTCTTCTTTCGATTTCATAACTTTACCTGCTTCAGTAGAGATATGATCGTATCCTAATAAATGAAGTAGTCCGTGCATAAATAAATACTGCAGCTCCTCTTCCAGAGTATTTTTCCCTTTTTGTTCTTCGGCAACTGCAGTGTCAATAATAATATCACCCAGAAATGCCGTAAAAACCAGATCGGAAGAAAAAGAAATAACATCAGTTAATGTATCTCTGCCTAAATATTTTTTATTGAAATCTCTGATCGATCCATCATCCGTCAGCAGAAGATTTACATACCTGTTATTCAATTCCTCATAATTGTTGATAATTTCGTAAACTCTGAAAAAAATAGTTTCAGCAAATTTTCGAGATGTTTTATTGATAATTACTAATTTATTTCTCTTCCGGGTACTCAAGTCTTTTCCTGTAAACTCCCATTATAATTGGAAGTAAGCTATTTTTAATTGTCTGCAGTTCATGCATGGAAAGAGGAGATTCATCCAGTTGTCCATCATTGATCAAACCCATGATAACATCATCTAATAATTTCCTGATCCTCTCTTCGGTAAGATCATCAATGGATTTTGAAGTTGATTCCACAATATCAGCGATCATCACAATGGAAGCTTCCTTAGTTCGTGGTTTAGGTCCATTATAGTAAAACTGCGATTCATCTATTTTCAGATTCATTTCACGCGCTTTGTTAAAGAAAAACCTGATTTTGCCGGTACCATGATGCTGTTCAATGATATCTCTGACTAATGGGGGAAGTTTATATTTTTTAGCCAGGTTAACGCCATCCTCAATATGCTTTTTTATCAGCAGCGAACTCTCATTAGCCAGCATATTGTCATGTAACTCTATTGCCTCAGGATTATTTTCTATGAAAAATTTGGGGTTATCTAATTTTCCAATATCGTGATAATAGCTGCCAACTCTGGCCAGAAGATGATCTGCCCCAATTGCTTCTGTTGCACTTTCAGCCAGATTCCCGACAATTAAAGCATGATGATATGTACCCGAAGCGATCAGTGACATTTTTTTTAATAGCGGATTCTCAAAATCAAGCAGATCAAGCAGTATCCTTTTGGTCGCCAGATTTAATTTTTTTTCCACAAAAGGTAAAATGCCGATTAAGAGAAACATAGAAATTATACAGGAAGCAAAACCATAGGATAAATGCAGAAAATATATTGTGAAAGACTGGAATCTAATTAATGAAACTGCTGTATTTACTATCAAAAAAGAGGCCAGAAGATATAAATTTATCGGATAGTATTCCTGTTTTTTCCCAATCTTTTGTAAAGCTATCAAACCACCTATAGTTGTAATGGTCAACAAGCCGGGATCCAGAAAATTCCAGTTCAGAAATAATACTGTAAAAATGAAATTAATAAAATTATACAGAAATCCGACTTTTGCATTGAATAGTATAGCAACTAATATTACTGTAAAACTCAAGGGTATGAACAAAGGATGGATTTTCAGCAATTCAAAAAATAAAATCGTAAATATAATATTAACCAGAAAACTAGCGAACAAAATAATCATTCTGGGGTCTGAAGAATAGAAATCGGGAAAATACAGCTTTAAGACATAACCCATTATAAAAATCATAAATAATGCTAATATAAATACTCCGAAGGAAGACCAAAATAGTTCATTAATATTTTTTGAAAAAGACAATTCTTCATAAGCTTTGACCAGGGATCTCAATTTGAGCAGCTCAGATGCAGTTACGCGCTGTCCCTTGCTGATTATTTTTTCGTTCTTCAGCTCCTTACCCAAAGTAAGGGATACATTCTCTCGTGCTTTCTGCTTCTCAATATCAGTCATGTCTTTGTCTATGACAATATTTTCAACCAGAACAACATTAGCAATTTCTCTTACAGCATTTTTCATGGCATCAGTTGAAGCTTCATCGATAAGTTTATTCTTAGCTTCTTCCAGAGAATACAATCTGGAAAGCTGGAATTCTACTATACGGTTCTGCCTGTATAGCTTGATATTCTGGTAAGAATAATTATCCGGGTAAATACCTATGTCGAGAATATTATTAATTTTTTCTGAGAGATAGTGATACAAAGCAGTTGTTTGTTCACTGTTATTTAAATATTCTATTGTCTCGTAGGAGAAATTGTAACCATTCTTTCTTAATTCACTATCAATGAATTCGCTGGTAGAATCGCTGTAAGTCAGAAAAAAATTGAAAATGAAATCAAGATT
>LKUH01000420.1 GCA_001412425.1 Candidatus Cloacimonas sp. SDB | reverse complement strand
AAGCCGGCAAAAAATGATATTGCCTTAGAATAGAATGCTTTCTTTTCTCTAGGATATCCAAAAGGACTCATTGCTACCACCCTGATATCAGCCGGGATAGTCAAGATATCCTTAACCTTTCTTTCGTTAAAAGCAGCCAGCCAACAGCTTCCGATTCCAAAATTCCAGGCCGTCAGCATCATTTGCTGAAAAGAGATTGCTGTATCTACCAGATAATATTCCTGGTCATTCATTTTGCCGCTTCTGGCAGGATCGGCACAGGCTACAATCACGAGGGGGGCGTGATTAACAAAAAAGTTCACTTTCCCGATTAAACCGCTGTCCAGAGCCAGTTTCTTGATTATTCCTCTGTCTCGGCAAATTACATAACGCCAGCATTGTTTGTTTTGAAAGGACGGTGCTATCCTGCCTGCTTCAATAATCTTGGCTAAAATATCTTCCGGAATATTCTGATCAAGAAAATCTCTCGTGCTGTGCCGGGAGAAGATTACCTGTTCAAAATCCATTAGAAAGAAAGACCCAGGCCAAAATTAAGCACATTATATTTACTAAGTGTGTAATCTGCATATATTTTAATAATAGCAATACTGTATCTAATTCCGGCTGTCATGCGGATTTCATTTTCTCCATCAATATCAAACTCAATTTTCTCCGGTAAAGCCTGCAGAACATAATTGCCATCACCAGCATCATTAGCCTCATAAACCGTTCCGTCATATTTAACATTCATACTGGATTTTTCATAGCCCAGCCCTCCGTAAATTGTCCACATAAGCAATTTCTTACTGATCTGAGCATTTGCGGCAAAACTTGATATTTTTATAAGGTCGCCCACATCCATCTGCTGATACATTCCCTGAAGTGCCAGATCAATTGGTATTAAAGGAATATATTGGCTTATACTGTGTTTCAGACCAACACCCCAGAAAGAGAGTTCGCCGATATCTTCCGTGATCTGAATTTTGGGAAACACTCTCAACAGAAGTTCATTGCCGGCCGGCAATCCCACCTGAACCTGCGGTACCAGCAGAGGAACTGCCGTTAAATTTCCGCCGTTGGGCATCTTCAGATCCAGATCCCCGGTATTGATCTCTTCCGGAATATTATCATTCAGAGTAAATGTTGCACCCTGATCTCCAAAAATTGTGGCAGTTTTCAGTTTTTCTTCGTTATATAAGTTATAGGTCTGACCATCATATTCAAAAGTAGGGCTGTAGGCTGTAAAAGATTTGTCTTCATCAGGCACAAAAGCCAGCATGGAATTAACTGTAACTCCAAATAGAAAAGGTTTCATAACTTTAGCTGATTGATAAAGTCCAGTATTAAGATTGGTGCCAAAAGAAGTGACCCAGGGTCCGATATAAGCTTTACCGTTCTGCACTCCGAATTCTTCCAGTTTTTGAGTAAGACTTTCACCAGACAAGCTGTTTACCAGCAAGAGAACTGATATTAAGATAATTATTTTTTTCATATTACCTCCATAAATATATTTTTTGTAAAACTCACTTTTCTCTTAAAACTGTCAATAAAAACAAATAGCTTTACAAAAAGACCCGAACTCTAGATTTGTACAATAATTTTGGTGAGGTAAATATGTTGAAAGGGAAAAAAATCCTATTAGGTGTAACAGGTGGAATTGCTGCCTACAAAGCGGTTGAGCTGGCTAGTATATTAACAAAAAATGGAGCAAAAGTTAAAACGATCTTAACAAAAAGCGCCTGTCAACTGGTTAATCCGCTCACCTTCAAATCCATCACTCACAGATCTGTTTCAACCGAATTATTCAACCTGGAAAACGAGATCGAGCATATAACACTGGCGGACTGGGCAGATCTGATTGTAATTGCTCCGGCTACTGCCAATATGATCGGAAAAGTTGCTTCCGGTATCGGTGATGATCTTTTGTCAACCACCATAATGGCAACTTCAGCTCCAGTTCTATTTGTTCCGGCTATGAATGTTCATATGTACTCTAACCGGGTTTTACAGAGTAATATTGAAAAACTGACTCGACTCGACTACTACTTTATGGAACCGGAATCGGGAAAATTAGCCTGCGGATATGAAGGTAAAGGACGTTTTCCGGTAATAACTGAAATTAAATATCATATTGAAACCTTCTTGAATTATTCTCAAGATCTGACAGATAAAGATATTCTGATCACTGCTGGTTCCTGCCGGGAAAATATCGATCCGATGCGTTTTATTACCAATCACTCTTCAGGAAGAATGGGTCTGGCTCTGGCTCGAGCAGCACATATCAGAGGAGCCAAAGTCAAAGTGATCGCCGGAATCGTTCAGGATAATATTCCGGAGTATATCAATGCTTTGCAGGTTGAGAATGCTGAAGATATGTATCAGGCTGTTACAGCTGAAGCTTCCGAACACCAGATGATCATCATGGCTGCCGCAGTAAGTGATTTTACACCGGTAAAAACTTCCCAACAAAAAATTAAGAAAACTGATTCCCTTACTTTGAAACTAAAAAAGACCAAGGATATCCTGCAGGAATTAGGTGATAATAAACAAAAAGATCAGATCTTGATTGGATTTGCTGCTGAATCGGAAGATCTGGAAAAGAATGCCAGAATTAAACTGAAAAACAAGCATCTGGATCTGATTATTGCCAATAATATTGCAGTTGCGGGACAGCAGGATACGGCAATTCTTATTCTGGGTGAAAATATCACTGCAAAATTTTCCGGTTCCAAATTCTCTGTTGCCCATAAAATTCTGGATTTTATCTATTATGAAAAATAAAGTTATCGTAATTACCGGCGCCAATGGAAATGTCGGCTCCTATTTCGCTGAACAATACCTCAATGCGGGAGAAAAACTCATCCTCTGTGTTCATAAAAGTGTAAGCAGATTGAAACCTCTGCAGCAAAAGTTTTCGAATAGTTTTGCAGTATGCAAAGCTGATATAAGTGATCTGGATGCCCTCAAAGACGGTCTGACCGAAATTATCACTACCCGGAAATGGATTCCCAGAGCCCTGATCCACACCGTTACAATGCGTAGTTCAGATTTTCTGCCCCTCATAGAAACCGATCCATTACGCTGGAAAAGAATCATTGATGTCAATTTGAACGGCACTTACAATATTTTAAAAGTGCTGCTTCCCTATTTCAGAAAAGAACAATATGGCAAGATTGTGCTTTTTGGTTCTAATGTAACCAGAATTGGTCTTTCCAGAGGGTCTGCCTATGCGGCATCCAAAGCTGCTTTAGCTAATCTCTGCCGCAGTGTGGCTATTGAAGAAGCGGGTAATAATATTTACCTGAATACCATTTCACCGGGTCCCATTAAAATAGATGACAGTCATTTTTCCGAAAGTTATCGTGAATTCAGACGCAATTATTATAAAGAACAGATCAAAGAAATTCCCTTGAAAAGACATGCCTCTTTCAAAGATATTTTCGGAATCTGCAAATTTCTCCTTTCCGAAGAAAATTCCTACATTACGGGGGAAGAATTCTATGTAACTGGCGGCAGATTATAGAAATGACCCCATTTTTAAGAATACTGTGCCTGCTTACAATACTGATACCAGCTTCGCTTTCGGCTCAAGAAAAAATATCGTTAAAACCAAAACTGGCAGCCTATCCACAATTATCTTACACTGAAAATACTGACTTTATTTTTGGTCTAAGATTCTTTTACATGTATTATCCTCAGGAAATTTTCAATCCAGACTTCCAGAACAAAATGCAGCTTGTAACCATTTACACACAAAGAAAACAATTTGAGCTTTATTTCGAACCCGAATTCAATCTGCTGCAGGGAAAATTAAAGATCCATAGCAAATTAAAATTCCAGCTCTGGCCCTCGGAATTTTATGGCATCGGAAAAAATTCCCTGCAAAAATCTGAAACTTACACCAGAAAAACCCGATCCTTAGAACTGGACATCATTCGTGAAGTGACAGATGGCATCTATTTCGGCTTACTTGCTGATTTTGATCATACCGATATCTCCGATCTCAAAGCTAACTGCATGCTGCTTAATTGTAATATCCCCGGAGCTTATAATTATGACATCGCAGGGTTGGGATTTACGATTATTAATGATAAACGTGACAGCAGGACTTATGCAACCAGAGGCTATTCACAACAATTCAGGTTCATACACTATAACCGCTTTATGGGAAGTGATTTTCAGTTCACCAAATCAAGCCTGGACCTGAGATTTTTCACGAATTTAAATTACAATCACGTTTTTGCTTTTCAAACATTATTCCAAACAACTCATGACAAAGCTCCCTTTCTGGAATTAGCTGAGCTTGGTGATGAGATGAGATCTTTTGATTCTGCCCTTTACATAGACAACCATTTGTTATTCAGCAGAATTGAATATCGGACTTTCCCATTGCAGCCTGAATTCCTAAACCGTTTTGGTTTTGTTCTTTTTTTGGAGGCTGGGAAAGTAACTGGATCCCTGGCGGAATTTGATTTTCAAAACATCAGGATCTGCTATGGAACCGGAATTCGCTTTGCAGTATTTCCCTATGAACGCTCGAACTTAAGGTTTGATCTGGGTTTCAGTAAAGAAAAAATGGGTATTAATATAAGTTTCGGAGAAGCATTTTAGGAGATTAATTTTGAAAAAAAGTATTATTCTCATAATTTTTGTACTGACTATCCTGCAATTATACTCTTTTCAGCCGGGAGAAAAACTTGTCTTTAAAATAAAATACGGTATGATAAGTGCTGGAGAAGCAACTTTGGCAATTGAAGATTTCACTCATCACGATTCTGTCGACTGCTGGCTGTTTTCCATAACAACCAAAACAAATTCTTTTTTCGATCGAATCTTCAAGGTTAGAGATCGAATAGAATCTGTGACCGATAAAGCAAAATTTATTTCCTACCGTTTTGAAAAAAAATTGCAGGAAGGCAGTTATAAACAACATCGCATCCATCTCAATTATCCTGATCAAAATTTCTCTTTCTATTTGAAATACTCCCGCAAAAGTAAAGAATTCAAAGAAAAAAGAATGGAGATTCCAGACGAAACACAGGATATTCTCAGCGCCTTCTATTTCGTCAGAAAACAAAATCTATCTGTCGGAGATTCTTTGCTGATAAATGTCACTTCCGACGGCAGGAATGTTGTTACTAAAGTACTGGTACATAAAAGAGAGACTTTAGATACGATTTTTGGAGAAACAGAATGTCTGGTAATTGAACCTGTCATGGAAACTGAGGCTGTTTTTAAACAATCAGGCAGAATTCAGATCTGGGTTACTGACGACGACAGAAAAATTCCTGTTAAACTGGAAAGCAAAGTTACTTTTGGCAGCTTTAAAGCATATTTGGAAGAATTTGAAGGAATTTGACAAAAATCTTACCACCATATTTTGAAATTTTTTCTGATTGTTGTTACTTAATTTTGCTTCAGATATACTTCATATTATGAAATAATTTGACGCTGAGTAACAAAATTAAAATTTTGGGTTGTTTATTGCATGTTAGTAATTGAAATAAATTAAAGGTATTATTATGAAAAAAATTGGAATTTTATTATTAGTGTTATTTTCGTTTTCTCTTTACGGAGAATTTATAGAGGTACTTTCCTCCACAGCTGCAAATTTAACTTTGAAAGTTGTTTCTGATGAACCCATCTTCTGTAAGGAAACCTTGCCAGACCATAATTTATATGATAAAATAATTATTCCCGGAGCTGCTCAAAACCTACCCGGGCTGCCAGACCTGCCCATTTTTGGCAACTGGATACTGGTTCCCAATGGTTCAGATGTAGATATCGCTGTCTCGAAAGGAGCTCCAGAGATTTTTAACAATATCAACCTGGCTCCTGTCCAGCAGCAGCAACCTGATCTGGTCGATGCACCCCAACCCCGGTTTATCAGAGATGATCTTGTCTATCAGGAAAATACCAGTTTCCCGGGAAAATTTGCCGAAATTGAAGCAATGAAGAAAAAACGTGGTCAGGATTGTACTATCCTGTGGATCTATCCTTATCAATACAATCCTGTCACAAAACAGGTCTACTATTATCCAGATCTGCAAATCTCTGTTGATTTTATTGGCGGAGGTGACCCCATACCTTCCAACCTTTACAATCATGCTCAGCAAGAATTCTGGACAAGGTTAGCAATTAACGCAAATGAAATAATTGCACTGACAGAAGATAATACTGACAATAACTCCACCGGAAATTACCGGGATGAAGGTTGTGATCTTTTAATTATTACTCATCCGGTATTTAGTGAAGCTGCCCAGACTTTAGCTACCTGGAAAAGACAGAAAGCATATATGACAGAAATTGTTACTCTGGATGAAACCGGATATGAAACAGAAGCTATTGATGCTTTTATTAACAATGCAGCTGCTAACTGGGATCCGGCACCCCTGCATATTATTCTGCTGGGAGATGCTGAATTCCTGCCCACCTGGTATGTCACCGAACATCCTTATGATGACGGCGGACAGGGTTATACGGCAGCAGATGTATATTATGCCGATATTGATGATCCTCATGATCTGGTTGCTGACATGGGAATTGGCAGAATTCCGGTTAACACCCCTCAGGAAGCAATGTCTTTTGTTAATAAAATAATTCAGTATGAACAAGATCCTCCGGTTCAATCTAATTTCTATAATAATGCTACCTGCGCCGCTTATTTTCAAGATGCAGGAGAAGGATATGCTGAAAGACGCTTTGCAAAAACCAGCGAAGATGTCAGAAACTTCTTAACCGAAAATTTTTATGATGTTGAAAGAATATATTTCACTGAGCCAGAAACATATCCCCTTTACTGGAATACTTATGCTTACGTTTTTGAAAATGACTACCCAGGTGAACCAATACCTGATGAGATCAGAAAACCGCAGTTTCCCTGGAATGGAAATGATGTTGACGTAAATAACGCAATTAATACCGGAACATTCTTTATTATGCATAGAGATCACGGATATAGACTGGGCTGGGGAGAACCTGCCTATAGCGTCTATAATCTGCCAAGTGTGAATAATGGAAATCTGCTTCCGGTTATTTGGACGATTAACTGCAACACCGGCTGGTTTGATAACGAGACCGATGCTGCCGAATGCGCCACCGGGTTAGACTCAGAAAGTTTCGTGGAAATGTTCATGAATCATAATAATGGCGGAACCATCGGCATGATCGGAGCTACCAGAGTAAGTTACTCCGGCAACAACGACAGACTTGTCTGGGGCTTCATGGATGCTATCTGGCCAGAATTTCTCAACTGGTGTACAGCAGATTATCCCGATCACGATCCGATCTACAGGATGGGTGATGTTGTCAATTACGGAAAAGAATATTTTATGGTCAACTCAACATATGGTGGAGAAGTTAGAACAACAACTCTGGAACAGTTTCTCTGGTTCGGAGATCCTACAACAGAGATGTGGACTGCCCAGCCTCAGGATCTTGTTGTTACTCACGATACTGAATTTGCTCTGGGAGCCACTGAATTCGAAGTTTTCTGTGAAGTGGAAAACGCAGATGCAGCATTGATCCTTAATGATAAAGTTATCTCGCGTGGAAAAATCACCGGCGGCTCTGTTATCCTGAATTTCTTACCTGTAACCCAGATCGGTGAATTGAAATTAGCTGTAAGTGCTCACAATTTTATCCCAACTATAACAGATATAGAGATTATTCCCACCGGACCTTACGTGATCTGCGAAACAGTGGATTTTATTGAGGCTGGTGATTACATTGACGGATCCATTCAGGCACTGGATATAATTGATATTAATCTCAATCTTAATAATATCGGCATTGCAGCTACTGAATATGAAATATTGATCACACTGGAAACAGATTCCGAATTTATCGAGATCCTCAACGGAACTGCTGTCTGTCCAGTTATTGACGATTCAACTACTTATACTCTGGAAAATGCTTTTCAAATTGAATTATTGCCCGGACTTCAGGACAGCAGTTTTATAGATTTCACCCTGGAAATGCAGTCCGCCCAAAATTACTGGCCTGGTGCATTTCAACTGCAGGTACATGCTCCAGTTTTAGAATTCGAAGCTTACACTCTCAATTACCTTGAGGAAGATGATGGTATTCTCGATCCGGGTGAAACCGCTGAGATCTCCTTTGAATTCACTAATAGCGGAAGTGGCTTCTCTTATGATATTTTCACATCTCTTTCTTCTAACGATCCCTATATCCAGATTTCAGGATTAGATTATATTGAACAGATCGATCCGGGAGCTTCATCTTCAAGTTCCTGTCCGATAATTTTACAAATCTCCCCCGATTGCCCTGTCGATTATCATATCGAACTTTCTCTTCTGACTTTTGATAACCAGGGAAGTTTTTTGATGAGAGATTTCTCTTTACCTGTCGGATTACTACTCTACAATTTTGATGATGGGTCTGGAATCTGGCAGAATGAAAACCTGAGTGAAGAATATTTAAATGAATGGCACTTAAGCAGTTACAGAAATGCAACCCCGAACGGAGAATACAGCATGAAATGTGGCGGTATTAATGAAGAATTTTATTCCAATAATGTATTTGCCGCTCTTTATACTCCCGTGTTTCAGTCTGTTCCAGGCACGTTCTTAAGATTTACACACTGGCTGAATACCGGTATAATTGCCAATACTCAAAGCTGGGATGGCGGAATCCTGGAAATTTCTGTTAATGGAGAAGAATTTTTCCAGATCGAACCTGTTGCCGGTTATCCTGCTACTATTATAAACCTTGATGTTTTCCCCTTTGCTGGCGGAACTCCCGTTTTTGCAGGCGATATTGACTGGGAAGAGGTGGAAGTCGATCTGACTGATTTCCCCGGAGAAGTTCAGCTGAGATTTGTTTTCGGCAGCAGTCCAACTATGTATACCATGGAAGGCTGGTATATTGATGATGTGCAGATTGTAAATTATACTGACTCAGATGAAAATGAGATTATTCCTGCTGCTACATCCCTGGCTCAAAATCATCCTAACCCCTTCAATCCGGAAACAACCATCAGTTTCTCTCTGGTTCAGGAAGGACCTGTCTTACTTGAAATATTCAATATTAAAGGTCAGAAGATCAAGACTCTGCTGAATGATGTTACAACACCCGGCATACATAACCTGATCTGGCAGGGTAAGGATGATAACAATCACCCGGTATCGTCAGGAGTATATTTCTACAGATTGAACACAGTTGATTTCAGTAAAATCAAGAAAATGATTTTGATAAAATAAATTTCTTTTCAGGAAAGGTGATAGCCTGCTATCACCTTTTTTTATTTTTATGAATGTGAAATTAAATAAA
>LKUH01000419.1 GCA_001412425.1 Candidatus Cloacimonas sp. SDB | reverse complement strand
TTATAAATTGGAATTTCTACAGGATACTGGCAGCTTTAAAGTTCGCGGGGCTGCGAATTTCCTCCTTAATCTTGATTCTGCAAAACAGGAAAGAGGAATAGTCACCTATTCCACCGGCAATCACGGAAAAGCGACTGCTTTTATAGCCGATAGAATTGGCTCTAAAGCCAGGGTATGCCTTTCCAATAATGTTCCTTATAATAAAAGAAAAGAGATTGAAAAAGCAGGTGGAGAATTAATTGTGTATGGGAAAAACCAGGATGAAGCAGAACGCAGGGCTTTAGAGCTTAGAGAGCAGAGAGGTTATTCGGTAGTTCCTCCTTTTGATGATGCTTATATTATTGCAGGCCAAGGGACTATTGGGCTGGAGATTATGGATGTTTTACCGGAAGTTGATTCGATTCTGGTTCCCCTTAGCGGAGGAGGATTGATCAGCGGAATCGCCATTGCAGTAAAATCCATCAACCCTGACTGTAAAGTCATTGGAGTATCCATGGACCGGGGAGCGGCCATGGCTGAAAGTATAAAACAAGGCAAGCCGGTTCAGGTGGAGGAAGTGCAGACCCTGGCAGATAGTCTGCAGGGAGGAATCCTGCTTCATAATAAATATACCTTTGATATTGTCAGGGAATATGTTGATGATACTGTCCTTGTGACAGAGAAAGAAATTGCACTTGGCATTACCTATGCCTTTGAGCAGGATCATTATGTACTGGAAGGCGCTGCTGCTGTCGGGATTGCTGCCCTGTTGTGTGATAAGGTTTATGACTACGGGCAGAATGTAGTAATTATTACTACCGGTGGTAATATCGATAACCTACAATTTCTTTCGGTGATTTCTGATAGTACGAATCATCCTGATTTTTAAAAATCTTGTAACTGATACTGATTCTTCAAAATACTGGATGATTCAGGACAGTATTTGAAAATATAAAGTTTCAAAATGGATTTTCTAATTTCAAATGGAGGGAGAAAAGGATTTAAAATGCTTTATTTTGATGTCGAGGAATATAAGAGTCGAATTGAAAAAACAAAAAAAAGAATGGTAGCAGAAGGTATTGATATTTTGTTTATTTCTCAGCCGGCGAATATGAACTACCTTACTGGCTATGATGGTTGGAGCTTTTATGTTCATCAGGGAATTATTGTATCTCTCGATCAGGAGGAACCAATCTGGATAGGGAGAGCGATGGATGCTAATGGAGCTAGGTTAACTACTTTTCTTAAAAATGATAACATTTTCTCTTACAGTGATGATTATGTTCAATCCAAGACCAAACATCCTATGCAGGTAGTAGCTGACATCATAAAGGAAAAAGGATGGAAGAAGAAAACTATTGCGGTAGAAATGGATCAATTTTACTTTACCCACCGATGTTTTATTGAATTGGAAAAGGCATTACCTGAGGCAAACTTTAAAGATGGCAATATTCTGGTAAATAAAGTCCGGATGATAAAATCGGATCAGGAAATTGAATTTATGAAAAAAGCTGGAAAGATTGCCGAGCTGGTAATGAAAGCAGGTATTGAAGCAGTAAAAGTAGGAGTACGGGAATGTGATGCAGC
>LKUH01000418.1 GCA_001412425.1 Candidatus Cloacimonas sp. SDB | reverse complement strand
GGTGGAAACAGGATTTTTCAATTTTCGGATTAACGTATATCCGTTCAATTGTATCAAATGGAATTGATAGATATTATGCAATTTCAGGTCCGGGAGGTAATTTATCATTATCTGGAAGGCTTTTTATCTTAGACGAATTCTGTAATGTTATTTCCGAATACAATTATTGGGAAGAAGATTCTTTGCGGATTAAAATCAATTCCATGGAAATCTTAGACGATGGTCTAATAATGGCTGGATATATTGACCAAGGTGTTCCTTTATCAGGAATATACATAATGAAAACAGATTTTAATGGAGAGATAATCTGGAGAAAGGATGATGGAGATTATGATTTAAATAATCGCGTAAGTCATTTAAACTCAGTATGTGTTTTACCTGACAGTGATTTTTTATTCTGTGGTTATAGAGATATGCCTCCAGTAAAAGCCAGAATTTACAGAACTGATTCAATTGGAGATACTTTATGGACTACATTCCAAGATAGTATAATTTATTCTAGTTTACTTGCATATGATGAATCTACATTTTACGCATTTGGTTTTACCAGAGATTATTATCGGGGATACGGGGTATTAACTAAACTTAATGAAGATGGTGTTATTTTAAATCAATATAGTTTATTTACCACATTAACCGATCAGAAAGTTTCTTCTAGAATGATAAAAACGAATGATGATAATATCTTAATTATTTATAATGCTCAAGAGGGTGAGATTCATAAAGTAACACCCGAAGGTGAAGTGATGTGGAGCAGAGCGTATCTAGATAATGGAGATTCCGGTTATACGGATTATATACCTATTAATGATAAAAAAGTCTTTCAGTTAAATAATGGAGATTATGTTTTTGGTGCAACAATAAATAGACTAAGCCTTTATCCTGATTTAGTTCTTCTTCGAGTTGATGAAGAAGGTAATGTAAGTTCATCTGATTATCAAATTCCTCCAGCTGACCATAATTTGTTTAATTACCCTAATCCTTTCAATCCCTCAACAACAGTTACGTTTTTAATAAAAACTGATGCTGAAATTGAACTTGCCATTTATAACTTGAGGGGCCAGAGAGTAAAAACTTTAGTAAGAGATCATTATTCTAAAGGCAGTCATTCTATTAATTGGGATGGAACTAATATCGACAATTGTTCGGTTTCCTCTGGAATTTATCTCATTAAACTTATTATTGATAATAGTACTGTTATTACATCAAAAGGATTATTAATAAAATGAAGAAATTGTTACTAACTCTTGGCCAAAGCCTACGCT
>LKUH01000417.1 GCA_001412425.1 Candidatus Cloacimonas sp. SDB | reverse complement strand
AATTTTTTATTCATAGTCCAGGAATATTGATATTTGTTGTTGAAAATCTGATTCAGTTAAAATTATCTGATTGCTATCGATTTTCTTGCAGGCTGGGATAATATCTTTATAAGTTTTTTCATCCTTAATGGGAAAATCCAGTACTCTGGTTTTATAGTGCATCGGGAAAATAATTACAGGCGAGAGCAGTTCTATTAATTTTTTTGCCTGTACAGCATCGATTGTGAAGGTTCCTCCAATTGGAACAAACAGGACATCTATCCTGCCCAGTTCAGCTATAACTGAAGTTTCAGGAAGATGACCAAGGTCTCCGCAATGAAGAAAATTCTTACCCGAAACATTAAATTTCATTAACAGATTAGCACCGCGCTGGGAGCCTTTGGAATCATCATGCCAAACTTGAATATTCTTGATTTTTACAGATTTGAAATTGTATTCACCAGGTTCATTATATATTTTTGGATCTCCGTTAATCAGTGAAAAATTATTATGATCTGAATGAGCATGAGAAGACAGCACAATATCTGCTGTTTCATTAACTGGAAGCTTGTAACCGATAGAGGAAAAAGGATCAGTAATTATACTGACTTTATCGTTCCAGATTTTCCACATACTGTGTCCAAACCATCTTACATTGATCATAATTCCTTCTACTTAATCAACCTTTTAGCCAACCAGCTTTTTCTGATATAAATTGCATGATAAGGGCATAATTCATGACAACACATACATTTTATACATTTATTATAATCAATTTTCATTTTACCGTCAAGGAAAATTGCCTGTACGGGGCAACTTTCCAGGCAAACTCTACATAGAGTGCATTTCTCATTGAAATCTGGTTCGTAAACATATAATTTTTTAAATAATTTTTTCAGGAAACCGGGAGAGATCGAGATCAGTTTGATGAACAGGCTAATTTTTCGATATTTTACTTTTTTAAATTGGAAGCTTCTCCATTTTGGTTCTAAAATAATATCATCTGGCTCAATATTTTCATGTTTCATTGCATCTAAAATGTAATGCATCTGGCTGTTCTTGAATCCCATCATGCGGGCTGCGATGAAATCCAGGGCTGAAGCGCTTTGAGAAGTGAATATTACACCAAAATCTCTTTTTTTACCCGCTGATGGACCTTCTCCTTCCATGCCCGATATCCCGTCCACAATGTTAAGAGCTATTTTTGAATTTACCAGAGAGTGCAGCCCGGAAATAATTTTACCAAAAGATTTGTAATCAGCATTTTCTTTATGATAATCTGACTTTTTCAATCCGGGAACCAGACCGTAAAGATTTTTTACGGCTCCGGTATAATACATCAGGCTGTGAGTTTTATATTTGGCGATATTGATAACTGCATCGACTTTTTCCAGATAAGCTGTGAAAATAAATTCAGTTTTACCAATCTTATGCTGTTTGATGCCGCCTTCACTGAAGTTGATGAGTTTAATATTATATTTTTCTGTCAGAGCGGTCATTCCGGTTTTATTAAAGGTGGTTTTTACGGCGACAGAACCACCCGGGCTGTCACCCAGCCAGACTTCCTTGTTTTTTTCCTGAAGCAGAATGATAACAGCTTCGATTATAACAGGATGTGTAGTAACTGCTTCCTCAGGATGATAGGGACCCAGTAGATTGGGTTTTAGCAGGATTATTTTTTTTGTTTCTAATTCAGTCCAAAGATCAATTTCAGCAAAGTTCTGGCGAAAGATTTTTATTATTTCCGGCAGGTCGTATTTTTTAATTTCGTTAACAAAAACTTTCATAGGGCTATTTAAACTTTTCCATTCCTGAAAAATCACGCTGCAGGTCGAAATTTTTCAGAATTTTCTCATCTGCTTCATTCAGTTCAGATGTAACTATTCTGGCCAGGATCTCTCCCAGACCAGGTCCCAGCATAAAACCCTGTCCGCACATTCCAACAGCATTGATAAAGTTGGGGTATTCCGGAGCGGGTCCGACGACAGGGAATCCATCCGGTGTCATGGGATACTGGCCTCGCCAGGTTCTTCTGACTTTAAGGTTGCTTAAGCGGGGATAAATTTCGATCATTCTGCCAGAGCATAAGGGCAGGAATTCAGAAGTGGCATCATTGTCAATACCGGTAATAGGCGGATCGGGTGTTATACAAAAAACCACCTGTCCTTCATTGTTCTGGTAAAAATAGTAATTTGCTGATCCCGGACGTTTTCTCATATCTACAACCATAGGCTGAAAAAATCTTTTTACGGGTTCAGTTATTCCGGCTTCATGATTATCGGGATATACAGGAAGATCAATATTGAGCAAGGCTCCGATTTCTCTGGCATAATTACCTGCTGCGTTGATGATGTATCTGGTATGATAATGGTTTTTATTTGTAACTATGGCAAAAGAATCTACTTTTTCAGGTTTAAGCTCAAGAACTGTTTCCTGGAAACTGTATTCTGCACCAAATTCCAGGCTTTTGAAATAAAAGGCATTCAGTGCCAGCAAGGGTGAAGCAGAGCCGTCTTCCCAGGAATAAGATGATCCTTTGAGGTTTTCAGTATTAATTCCCGGAACCAGTTCGTTATATTCTTCGGCTGTAATCCATTTTATTTTTAAACCAAAAGAGTGCTGAATTTTCATCAGTTCTTTCAGGTTCTTTTCATCCGATTCGTTGTAAACAGGAAAAGAGTAGCCGTTGGACATCCAGCCAATATCATCCCCATACAGGTCTTTCCAGCTGGAAAAAATTTCGATGCTTCTTAAACAGGTTTTAACTTTTCCATAATCAGAATGAGTTGCCCTGATTCCGCCGATTGCTTTTTTATTATTAGCCTGTCCGGGAGAAGAGAGAGAATCTATTACCAGGACTTTCAGTTTTTTCTGTGCAATTGCCAGAGCGGCAGGAACGCCGATTGAGCCGGCACCAATGATTATGACATCGTAATTTTTAATCATTGTCACCTCTCTCTTCACCAGCAAACCTGCCCAGAGGAACTTCAATAAAAACAGGGCGTTTAGTGTTTTTTTCTACATTTTTCAGCGGAATACCTTCCTGACGAAAGAGCTGTTTAATTAGGTTATCGCAGGTTTTAGCACCACAGGGTCCCATTCCGGCTCTGGTTATAGCTTTTATTTGATTGAGATCTGTGATCCCTTTTCTAATCAGTTTTAAAACCTCTTCAGCTGTCACCCTTTCACAGAGGCAGACCATTTCAGTTTCATCAATTCTGACTTTTTCAGCAGTTTCGATAGCGGGAGTTGATAGCTTATCTTTCTGAATCCGAAAGGATACGATTCTATCTGCCAAACGCCTATCTGCTTTAATTTTGATCAACTGAGTATGGTTATTAGCTTTCAGATCTGACACCTTAATTACCCTGTATTTGCCCAGCATATTTCCTTCAATATCAGTACAAATCAGTTCATCTCCTATTTCTATCCGGAAGTTCTTAACTTCGTAAGGTAATGTAACAATGGGATGCTCATTATCTAGTCTGTGATCTACCAGGGTAATAGCCAGTCCCGGGCAGACAGCTACACATTTAGCACAGCCCAGGCATTTGCCTTCGTAATAGGGCAAACCTGTAATAGGATTACCGGCAATTTTTATAGAGTTGGTGGGGCAGATAGTGCTGCAGGGATTACAGGGGATTTCCTGCCGGCAGTGAATAACGGGATAGACATCTTGTTGAGAAATGTTTTCTTTGTAGCAGGTAATTTTACCAGGTTCTGATTTCAGAACAGCTGCTTTTTCATACCAGGAATCAGGTATATTTTCTTTGGTGAAACCCAGTTCCCGGGCTATTTTAATGCCGGTTATCTTGCCATTGAACATGGCTGAAGAAGCTTCAGCGATCTCCTTTGCATCCCCGGCTGAAAAAACTTTTATACCAGCTGTTTCAGCTTCTTCGGCAAATTCAGCAACGGGCTCCAGTCCTACGGCTATTAAAATAGTATCACAGGCAAAAGTTTTTTCCGTTCCGGCAAGGGGCTGAAAATTTTTATCAATTCTGGCAATTTTAACTGCTGAGACAGATTCCTCACCCAGAGCCTGCAATACTGTATGAGAAGTAAAAATCGGTACACCCAGGCGTTTAAGTTTGTCGGCATGAACTTTGTAACCGCCGCATTCAGGCAAGGCTTCTACGAGTCCTACCACATTTATCCCTGCCTGAAGAGCATGATATCCTGCAATTAGTCCTACATTTCCTCCGCCCACGATAAAAAGATTAGCAGCGGGTTTAACGAGGTCACGATTAACCAGGGTCTGAAAAGCACCGGCTCCGTAAATTCCCGCCAGTGTATTCCCTTTAAATCTGAGAAATTTTTCTCTGGCTCCGGCAGCATTTAAAATTACCTTCGGCTCAACTATTTTATAGGTTCCGTCTTTGATTATGCCTACTTTCTTATCGCTGAAGACATACAAAGCAGTACTATTGGTCCAGATCTCCACACATTTAAAAGATCTTACCTGCTCTGCCAGTAGTTTACCGATATCGTTGCCACGTGTGCCAGCGTAGGAATCTTCCACTGACCCGAAAAATTTATGGGTCTGCAGAACCAGTTTTCCACCCAGGGCTGATTTATCATCTACAATTAGAGTATCAATATTGTATCTAGCCAGTTCAATAGCTGCTGAGAGACCGGACGGTCCTCCTCCAATTATCAGGACTGCTTTTGTGATCGTCTCAATATGTTTCAGGTTGGGATTTTCTTGGAGTTCAGGAAGTTCGGGCAGCCCTTCGACGCTTTCTACGATCATGTTGTTTTTCAATTCCGTCATGCAGGATTTTACAGGAATTCCGTTGGCAATAACAGTACATTTGGCACATTGTCCGTTAGCGCAGAAAATACCTTGGGCAGAACCGTCTTTAGGATGATGACCGAATATTTTTATTCTATTGGCAAAGAGGGCGGAAGAGATAACTTCGTTTTTTCTAGCTTTAAGTTTTCTGGAGTTCCAGTAGAAAGTTATTTCTTCCTGTTCGGGAACAGTTAAAATCGGATGTTCCGTAATGCGATTTTTATTCATATTTACCCCAAAATCATCTAATCAAGTCCTTTTAAAAATTTTGGATAGAGTTTGATGTCAAGAAAAAGGTTAAGAGGGGAAAGGTAAGAAATTGGAATATTTTTTTTTAAAAACATTATCTTCAGGCGAAATTTGAAGCTGTCATTAGTTGATTTTTCAGCACCGGAGATAAGCGAAATAAAGCGAATAAATTCTTATTGTCAAAATTCAGAATTACTAATTTAGTGTAAGAAAAGGAGTAAGATGAAATATTCGAATAAAAAGTTTAGGGGTTTCAGTCGAGACAAAAAGCTTAAAGTAATTGGAGAATTCATCAGGGAAATTGAAAAAAACTGGCAATTTCCTGAGAAACGGAAAGCTTTGCTGACAAATTTGCTAAAATGTATTACCTGGAGTGAAGAAGTAGAGTTAAAAAAAATAGCAGTTCAGTTAGAGAACGTTTCTGAACTGGATAAATTTCTACAGCTGTTGGTGCCCTGGGAGCAGAAGAATTTTCGTGATCTCCGAGATCCTGATTTTCTGATCTGGCAGAAAGACGGCATTAATGAATCAGTTACCAGATTGAATCTGGTAGTAATTTTGCATAATTTGAGATCAGCTTTTAATGTGGGAAATATTATGCGTACAGCAGAGTGTCTGGGTTTGGAAAAGATAATTTTCTGTGGGTACACTCCTACTCCGGAGAACAGGAAAGTGAAAGAAACCAGTATGGGTACTCACGGTTTATTGGATTGGCAGCAAAGAGTTGAAATTTTTCCACTATTGGAAGAATATAAAACTCTAGGTTGGAATATTTACGGACTTGAAACCACTTCCAATGCGGAAAATATTTTTACTTCTGAGTTACCGGAACCGGCAGTAATAGTTTTAGGAAATGAAGCTCATGGAATTCCGAGAAAAGTGCTGGAGTTTTGTGACGGAATAATTAGAATTCCGACAGGTGGCTGGAAGAATTCATTAAATGTTGGAGTGGCATTTGCAGTTGCCGGATATGAAATATTAAGAAAGTGGAAATACAGAAAATAGGCTATTTATCATTTTTTTCAGTTTCGATTTTGAAATATCTATTACCTTCACTGCGGATCATTTTATAACGGATTAAGTCATCCAATATCACTTTGGCAAAGTATTTGTCTGTCTGAAAAAGACAATCATCAGGAAAACTTTTCTTCAATTCCTGTGGTTGAATGTTATCCAGGAATTCCAGGACATTATCCCGGGTTATGCCTTTTTCCGTGATTGTTTTTAAGAATTTTCTTTCTATCGGTCTCATTTTATATTCCTGAAAAGCAAAAGTCCCACTGAGTAAAAGTGGGACTTTTTTACTTTGTTAGATTATTTTATTAATCCCAGCCAATCTCCTACCAGGAATTGAATTCTGCCAATCAGCAGAGAAATACGGGCCATCACGGTGTAACCGAAGGAAGCTCCGAATCCTACCATTAAGAACCAGACTCCCACGTTGGTGACTTTTCCATAAAATCCGCGATGAGCTTTGGAGAAGAAGAAATAGAGCAGGATGGTGACGGTTCCTATAAAAATGATAATAGTATTGATATTATCCATTGGAAGCATGGCGCTTCTCATTTGTACCAATACTGAACTGTGTATGGACATTGGTACGCCCATACCCACAATAGCCATACCGAAGACAATAGGATATCTTGATAACCAGCTGAGGTTTTTGGTAAAACGGAATATGTACAATGAACCCATCAAAGCGGGAATTATTATAATAAACTTATGTTCAACAAATATTGGGGTATAGACAAAGGGCATGAAGGCATTTTCATAAACCAGCGGTATTGCGTAACCCATAGATACTCCAATGAACAAGGCTTCGGCAAACTTATAAAAGGGATTGTCTTTATATAGGAATGAGAAAATGAAAAGAGTTAAAATAGCTGCGACAAAATTACTAATAGCTTCAAATGACATAATTTCCTCCTAACCTATATGATTTTCTTTATTTTTACTGACGAAGTATCCGATATTTCCGATGATGATAAATACGATTATCATAACATGGGCTACAGTTTGAGCATTCATGCCGATACGGGCAGTTTTATATTTGCGGTTTTCAATATCAGACAATTTGATCCAGGATTCTTTAATGATTTCTTTGCTGAATTCTCGAGGGTCGGGATTGCCATATTCATCTTTGTTCATGGCAAAGATATCTACCAGTTTCTCATATTCGGCAGCTCCCTTTAAACCGCTTAACATACCAATGAGCTGACCGGATTGCAGGTAGGGATAATTATCAGCAGCCATTACGGCAGTAATACCAGCTGCAACGTTCACACCAAATCTGGCACGAGCATAAACAATCCAGGAATATACAGCAGCTGATGCAGCGAAATCTATTACCAGATTCATTTCATTATAATTGGTTATCTCTTTCATGATTTCAAGGTTTTCGATCTTTCTTCCCTGGTCGTCAGTTTCAACAGCCTCGGCTATATCGTCTCCCATACCAAGCAAAGTGATAAGGAAAAGACTGTAAGGTTTATAACCGAAACTGAGATAGTCTACTCCGGATTGAACATCGTAATCTTCCTTGGCAGTGTTAATGGCATAATCCATCAGTGGTTTTGCTGCCGGCATAAAGCAGATGGTCAGCACCCTTACTTTCCTTTCGAAGCAGTGTCGCAGTATTGCAACTTCCATAGGGAATAATTCCGCCATGGTTGAAGCATCATGAGAAAAGCACATTAATATTGCTCTGTCTGTTCTCCCGGCGTAAGAATCTATTTTCTTATAAACATTTTCGGTAGGTTCAGTTACATAGGTTTTGGAATTGAAGGGAATAATTAATGGTAAAATTATAGCTAGAGCTACTACAAGATAAATCCATCTTCTATCCAGTTTCTGCATTCTATCAAATACGTTTAATTTTGCCATGTTATTCACCTCCACCCAGATAAGTTCTTTCAATTCCAAGCAGGATTTTAAGGGAGGTAGCCGTCATTCCAAGACCAACACCAAGTGCTATGGCTCTTTTCGCTGCCAGGTTGGGAACATTGAGGATCCACTTGGAGGTTTCAGGGATCCATTCGGAAATCTGAGTTCCTAAAGGAACCTGACCCAGCATAACAATAATAGCAGCGACCAGTAGAACGGTTGCTTCTGGAGAACGAGCTCTGAACGCCTTATAGGCAGCAGAGGCGATATGAAATGCCAGGAGGGAAAACATTGTTGCACCCATAGGCATTTGAACATTTTTGAATAACCACATAAAAGGTGTACCTTCCATGGTGCCCCACATAAATCCGGAAAAAGATGTAAATACTAAGGCTGCTAAAGTTATAACACTGAATTGCCAGTTAGGGAGTTTGCGGGAAATTTTAGTAGAATGTACCATGAACAAACTCATCACCCCCAGAAAAACAGCAAAAGGTGAAATAGCTTTAGACCAGGATTGCCACCAGGTATAAAAATCTGCAGAAACTTTATGAGGGATAAAAGTATGAGCGGCAAAAAGGAAGCCCATACATATAACGATTATTAAGGGTATTTGTCTTTTCATTTAACCTCCTACTTCTCGGGGAATGCATTGATCAGGAACGTTAAATGAGTAGTTGATAATATTGTTCCTGAAATTATAAAGATCAAGATTAACGCTTTTAAAAAATCAGTAGCCTTAAGAGTTCCCATCTGCAAGGGCTCTCGAGCCAGATAAGCTGAAGCGGCATAAAGTTCTTCCCCAATAAGGGTATAGTCACAAGTAGTAATGAAAAACGGTATCTGAGTAACAGCATCGGTACCTGAAATCTGAATTGCTCCCGTGGAGCTTCCCGTTTCAGTCATCAGAAGTGCTTCAGCCCAGAACATTCCCATATAGAAGTTGGTAGCTGTTTTCTCTCTTATCATTATACCATTCACACCTGCGACAAAGGCAAATTGTGAAGTGGTTATGAAGAAAACACTATTCTTATCGTAACTATCCGGTCTTCCGGCTTCATAATGAGATTCTTTCACGATTTCCTGAGCTATTGGAAGTACAAGATAATCTCGTACTGGTACCAGAATTCTAGTATCGTACTCAGCAGCTTTCTTAGCTACACGTCCTAGAATGGAGAGACCGGCCAGAGTGGCGACGTCCTGAATACCGGAAAGTCCTGGAACAAAGAGGATGGGTTTACCCATCTCAGTAGCTCGTCCAATTGCGTTATCGATCTCCTGAATACCGGCAATAGGTCTGATATAAAGGTCATATCCTTTTCTGGCTCTTTTTATAAGGGCAAAGACCAGAAGCCCGAAAATAAAAGTTGTTATCAAGGCTGGCAGCATTTCCATGTCGAACCAGTTAGAATGAGGAGTCAAATATTGAATACCAAAACCTTCCAGGTTGGAAAAAATAATATTTTTGGGGAAATATGGATCCCGTGTTTCTCTTTGATATACGGGAGTCTCAGTAAAGTGTCCTTTACCGTCACTTTTAACAATCTTATATTCAAAAGAGTTTTTAGCGAAATGAGTGTACTTATCCAGAAATTTTAACCGGTTTGTGGAATTTTTAAATTCTGCAGCACGGTGTAAGATGGGATTTTCTGTTATAAACTCCAATCTTTTTTGATAGTATTCAATTGCATCATCAGCATTTTTAATTGCCACTTCATCTGTAAGAGTATCTTTGCTGGCTTCGTATTCAGCAATATTTTTTTTATAACTGGTTATATTTTTTTCTATTTCACTGGGGTAAAGATTCGTACTGATGGAATTTTCTCTATCCTCATCCAATCTCAAGGTAAAACTAGGACTGACCAGGAAAAGCTGTTTGTCAGCATCATAATTTTTAACCAGCTTGAAATGACTATTTGTGTAGCGGATATTATCATCCAGTTCCCTCTGGGTTCCGGGAATTTTTTTGGATAACCTGTATTCTTCGCTGGAATAGTTCCTTTTATATACGTAGTATTCATAGTTCCTTAAGTTTTCATTACCAAGGTAGATATCATTGGGATAAAGGGATTTTGATACTTCATCATAGATCAGTTTTTGAGTTAAAATGTAATCTTCAGGTAACTCTTTATTACAGCGGAAAGTTATTTCAAAATTAAGTTCATAAACATCTTCAGGAATGTTGATCTTTATTTTCTTATCCTGGTAATATTCATTAACATAATCCAGATGATTCCCAGCCATATCGTAAACATTAAAATATACATTCTTAATTTTATAATCTTTATTTGAATTAAGTTCATAATTAACAAGTAATTTAGTTTTAGCGTCATTCAGATAAGAGGAGTTTGTAAGGAAGGCTATTGGTTTTCCCCATTTCACCAGATTATAATCACCTTTATCGTTCTCTCTGTCCACCACTGAAAATGGTGGAACTACAGGTAATTTATCTGAATTGATAATTTCCAGTTCAGCCGGATCGGAAAAAGTTTCATAACCTGCGATATCAAATAAAGAAAATACGAAAAGGTAATCATCTAAATTATTTTCATCAAATTCCAGATCGACGTCTATCTCTTCTCCGGTAACAGCATTCTGATAAGTTTTAGAACTGATGATTCTGCCATCGATAATATCAATTGTTTGAGTTTTCGAAGGTGTATAGGGATATCCTGAATACCTCATATAGATAAGTTCAGCGGGATTTTCCAGTTGAGGTTGAATTTTAGCTATGGTTGAGTCTTCTTTAACAGCAATATTATTGGCTTCAATTAATTTCAGTTCTTCATTGTAAGCCCTGAAATCAGCCAGGTCAACTTTCTTCATCATAAAAATCTGATGATAATAGATATCATCGGTAAAGGTAGGAAGAGACCATTCAAATTGGAGCCTGTTGAGATCCTGTACATAAACGGCATAAAGTTCTTTAGTTTTTTCAGGTGCATTTTCGCGGGGAATTCCTTTCACCGGCTCACAGTGAGGGTAATACTTACGGGCTTCATTAACAGCAAGCACAGTATAATAATATTCGTTATCAGTTATCAATTTCTTGGCAAGCTGCAGGAAGTTTCTAACTTTTAGACCGGCATAAACAGTTGTATCTTCTTCAGTTTCAACAGTGATTTTTCTGTTTTTATAATAAAAGTCTTTTTCAGAAATAACGCCCAAAATGTCATAATCCTGTAAACGGGGTCCGGTAATGTTAACATCTCTGGGATAACGTTGAAAGAGAGGGCTGTCTTCAGGCTGTTGTTTTTCGCGCTTCAATTTTCCTGAGGACTGAATATCGACAAAATAATTATAGGCAACATCGTAAAAATACATGATATCACCTGCAACACCAGTTTTAACATTTACATCGATCTTGCCAATATAGAATAAGGAGTCTGAAGATATACCACGATAAACGCGGTACTCAATTATCCTTCTTTCTTTAGGCAAAGGTTTCCAGCTTAACATAAGTCCCGATCCATCATCGTTGGGTATATTCTCAACCTTAAGATTTTCTACAATGTTAAAGTATTCATCAACAGCGGCTTGAGAAAGATGAGGGTAGAAGAGAAAACTGAAAACAAGCAAAAGCAGCAGGCAACCTGCTCTGTTGTAGGTTAACTTCATAAACCACTCCTTTTAAGAGATAATTTTTAAATAATATCTTCATAAATCAGATTACAGTTTTATATTGTCAATGATAATTTCAGGTTATTATTTCTGGAAAAATTCCCTTAACCAGAAATTTTTAATATGTAAACAGGCTATCTATCCCATGAAAAGAACTCTTCATTTTTAGATCTGAGAGATATTTGCTTTTTTTATGGTCTGGGGAAATATTTTTTT
>LKUH01000416.1 GCA_001412425.1 Candidatus Cloacimonas sp. SDB | reverse complement strand
TTTGACCTGATAATTTTTTTTGAATGATAAGTATTTAAAGTGAATAGAAATGAATCATTGCTTTTCTTTATTTATAAAAGAAAAATCTCATATAAAGAAAAGTGGAACGTTAAAAACAAAATTAGGAGTGTTTTTTGTCATATATTATAGGATCATATTCCAGTAATGGAGTTTGGAATAAAACTAAAATTACTTTTGCTCCGGTAGTCCTGGAGACTGAAAAGATTTTATTAGCTTTTGAAGAACAATCAGTTATTAAATTTTATGACGATGATGGTACTTTAAATATCATTACAGGAACAGGCTTGGACAATAACCTTAAGCTTTTAACCGAAAATGATTGGAAAAATATTTTGCTGAATGAAACAGATCATCTCGATTTAAATGGTCATTATTTAGTAATAAAAGTAGGTTCTGATGAGGTGACTTTTTATAATGATCAATTAGGATTAAGAGAAGTCTATTTTTACGAAAACAATGGGAACATCCTTTTCTCAACCCGATTGGATTGGATCATAAAACTAATTGAAGCACCCGAACTGGATTATAAATTTCTCTGTTCTTTTTGGAGTTTTGAGAATCCCCTTACTGAAAGCACTTTTTGCCAGGGTATTAAACTTCTTGGACCCGGTGGAAAAGCTCGAATCACAAAAAAGGGATTATCTATTGCTAATAAATCTTGGTTCCCAGAAAAGTTGGATGTTAATAGAGCTGATGTAATTAACCTTATTTCCCAAACTATTGACTCAATTCTACAAACTGATCGTATAACCAATCTTGGGTTATCCGGTGGTATAGATTCAAGGACTATTTTAGCATTTCTTTTAGATTATGATAACAAACTCTGGAGAACCACTACTTTTGGACAAAAAACCTATGCTGATGTCAGAATTGCAAATTCAATGGCAAAGAGACTGAAGTTTCATCATACTAATCATTCCTGCAAACCTTTCTTTTCAGATAATCTTTTCGGTAATTGGGCAGATTTTTCTCTTGAGACAAATGGCTTATTACCTGCTGATTTTTACCATGAATTGAGCTATTATAAAATGCTTCCCAAAGATGAGTTTTTTATCGATGGGGGTAAAGGAGCATATATTCGACGTGGATTATCTAACAAATTGTCGATACTTGGTAAAAATGATCTGCTGAGTGGCAACATAGATGGAATAAAAAAATATCTATATTCACCCAAACCACCCATTTTCAATCAGGATGTAACAGAGAATTGGAGTAAATATCATTCTGAAGATGTTTCACAAGTAGTGAATTCAATGCCAGTTCCCTTAGAATTCGGAGTAGAGAATTGGGTTGATCTTTACAATATCAGATTTCGGACAGGTAATGCGAGCTATCCTTCGCAAACAAGATTAGATTCATATGTCCAGAACTTGATGCCCTTCAACCAACCCAGAATATTATCAGCTGTGCTTAATTTGCCTTATTCTGATCGTAGTAACGAAAAGATTAATCGAGAGATTCTAAATAAAAAAAGAATATTAAAGCTTTTTCCATTGGCAAGATACAACACAGTAATACCTTATCAGCATAATAAATACACTTGTTTTGTCTGGGGAAAATTAATGAGATTGATCTATAAAGATAAACAAAGAAATCACCGGGCATTTATCGAAGCCAATAAGGAATTTATTTTATCTCGTATGAAAGATACTGATTTCATTAATAACCCCATTTACGAAAAGAAAAGGATCCGGGATAAAGTTAATGCATATTTCCTGGGCAAAAGTAATGATACAGGTTTCATTATCTGGTGGATGACTTTTGACGTTTGGAATCGATTATTCTATTGACCTTCTCTCTGCAAACTGTTCCATTTCTAAAAATGTGAAAATTATGCAAGCAATAAAGAAGACACCGAGTAATTTTAAACACTGATTTTAGGGGAGTTTTAGCCAGCCTGTCTCCTTTGTCTAGAATGTGATATGTTTCTAGAAAATTCAATTGACATTCAGTAAGAAATTGAAGGAGATTAACACATTATATGTGGCCTAAAAATTGGGAGAAGGTCA
>LKUH01000415.1 GCA_001412425.1 Candidatus Cloacimonas sp. SDB | reverse complement strand
TTTAAAAAATCTGCCCCCAGATATTAAAGAAAGGTTCAAAGAACATAAAAGTAAGGTTGAACCTGATCGCAGAGAAATCGATCAGATCAGGTTTGAATTCATGGCTCAGCTTAGAAACCCTGAATACAATGAAGAGCTCCTGTATGAAAAACTGGAAATGTTTCTGTCGAAACAATCCGAATTAGAAAGGACTCTGGGAAACAATTTGATTTTACTGAGAAACGGGTTGTCCCCCGAACAGGCTGAAAAATTCTTCTCTCACTTTCCCTGCTTTAGACATAGAGCTCCCTTCAACAGAGAACCATCCTACAAGATGAGAAAATTTTATGAAAACCCTCGATAGAGTGTTTCTAGCTGAAATTTATTTTATTCAGCTGAAATATTTTAACGAGATAATCGAAGATTAAAAAAGTAAAAAAGTATTCAAAATGTGAATACAAAATCAGGAGGAAAAATGAAAAAAAGTTACATTATCTTCATCGCAATGATCTTACTTGCGGGAATGTTATCTGCAAATCAAAGAAACATGGGAGCATCCTGTCAGGAGAATCCGCGAATGCATGAGAAAGCACAAATGCAGCATCATGATGGTAGGAACAATAGATTTATGCTGGAAGAACTTGAGCTTACCGCAGAGCAGATGAAAGCGATGCAGGAATTGAAACTGGAACGGGAAAAATTCTTGATCAGGAACAAGTCCGAGATCGAAATTCTGCAGTTGGATAAAGCCTCTGCCCTGCAAAATAAAGATTTCAAAGAAGCAAAAAGAATTACTGAAGCCATATTTTCTAAAAAACAGAATTCAGCTCTTAAAGCAATTGAATTTCATGAAGATCGGTGGAATCTTTTAACAGTTGAACAGCAAGAAAAAGCATCGGAAAAAGAATTTCTTAAAAATCATCCACCCCGGAAAATGCCAGAAGAAAAGGGAATAAAAAGAAACGAATAATATCCTGTTCGAAAGAAAAGCAGCCTGCAAGCAGGCTGCTTTTCTTTATGCTTTTGATTGAATTATTTACTATTTGTTAGCAGTTTTTTCACTTCCTTCAATTCTGATAGAATACTCTGCTTCTTTACGTTTTTATCAGAATCGAAGTCAAACTCAAATTGTTTGCCAGTCTGTTTCAATTCTTTCAACTTCTTTTTAACGCCTTCAATAGTGTATTTCTGACTGTAAAGCATGTATTTTATTTTTTTTATAAGTTCAATATCATCCGGATTATAGCGGCGATTTCCACCAAATTTCTTTTGCGGTTTAAGTTGAGAGAATTCTTTCTCCCAATAACGCAGAATATAGGGTTTAAGTTCTAACAGATTGCTTACTTCACCAATTGTGTAATAATACTTCTTCATCGCCTATTCCATAATCGCTGTATCAATATTCCAATCAATACTGCTAATAAAATAATCAGAACTAGTGGAAAAAGGTGAAAATATTTTGTAAAGAAAGTTTTATCCTTATGTAACAATAAGTTTTCCGTTAAAATTATTTTTTCAAATAATTCGCTTTGTTTCATAATTTCACCTGTGGGAGAAACCACCAGTGAATAACCTGTATTAGCAGCCCTGAAAATCTGTTTTCTGGTTTCAACTGCTCGAAACCGGCACATAACAGCATGTTGATATGTTCCTGCTGATCTGTGGAACCAGGCGTCATTGGTTATGTTGACTATAAAATCTACTTCATTCAGTGCCATTTTTCTCGTTAGGTCAGCAAAGGCAATCTCAAAGCAGATGAGAGGTGAATATTTATATCCGGACATATCATAGTATCTTAATTCTTTACCATATTCGAAATTAGCCTGTCCCAATTGTATGTTCCACAGTATAGGAAATATTTTAAGAAGAGGCATTCTTTCTCCTACGGGGACAAGGTAAATTTTATAATACGGAATATCCACATTTCCTATTTTACTGAATTTTGCAGCTGAATTATAAAACTTGAATTTTTGCGAATGCTCTTTATCCGCCAACTCATAATGAGGAAATCCGGTAAAGATATCAACTTCCAGATTTCTGGCTAAATCCAGAACAAATTCCCGATAATAATAATTTCTCAGCAGATAAACCGGCAGGGCAGATTCTGGCCAGATGATCAGATCAGGCTCATATTCTGCTGCCTTGATAGTGTAATTTTTATAAAGGGCAACAGTTGAATCAAGATAGGATTCATCCCATTTAAGTTCCTGAGATATGCTTACCTGCAGTAATGATATTTTATTATCGGTAGAAGTTATCTTGATTGTGTGAAGACGAATTTGACCGTAACCGATCCAGACGGCAAATAGAATTATCAGGGCAAAAGTTACAGATAGCCCTTTCTTCCAGATATTGTATAATAAAATATTTACCAGTAAACTCATACCGGAGAGCAGATAAACTCCGCCGATATCTGCCAGCTGTATCAGATTTAAATAATCAGCCAAGGAATATCCCAAATTAAACCAGGGAAACCGGAATTCACCAAAATTTTGGATATATTCAAAAATTATCCAGAATAGAATTATTATATAATACTTTAATTGGGGAATTTTTCTGTTGAAATAATTCATAAATCCGAATAAGACTGAAAAATAAAGACCGAAAATTAGATAGAGACCTATAAAACCACTGATTGTGACGAGGCTTATCCAATGCAATCCAACAGTTGTATAAGCCAAACTGAAGGCAATTCCTGCTACAACTGAACGTTTTACAGATCTATCATTTTCAAAATATAATAATAGTGGGATTAAAAAGAAAAAACTTAAAAAACCCATTCTAAGAGGTAATCTGCTTAGTGCCAGCAATGTTCCTGCTAAGAGAGGTTTATAAATATCTTTGTTAAAAAAGTAGTCCTTAATTTTCATAGATAAATTCTGATATTAGAATTTTATTTTCACTATTAAGAATAATACTGTCATATTTTAGGTAAAAACTGTTCCAGGGTAAAATGTTAAAAGCAAATTTTTCTTTTTCCGGAAACTTAATAAGGAAATTTCCTGCCAGTTGATATATTTGTTTCTTGTGCAATAAGACCTTTCCTGCATACTCCTGGATCAGATCTCCCCATAAGTTAAAGATAAAGGTTTTATCAACCTCAATATCGTATACCTGTACTATTCCCTCATTTACAATCAGAGATGCAGGTTCGGTAAGAATAAATTTTCCAAAACTGAAAGATTCTTCTGCTTCTGTGCTTCTTTTACCAACAATCTCCTTTCTGCCTTGGTCGTAAATATAAAGAGTTTCATCTAATGAAATATCAAAGATTTTTGGTTTCAAGAGAAAATCAAAATTAAATTCAGTTATATATTTACCCTGTTTATCAAATTTTTTAATAACTTTGTCAAAACTGTCTAAAACCAATAAATTCCCATCTGGAGATAGTGAAATATCAGATAATTTATTAAAACTATATTCACTAAAGCCTAGCCCGCCAATTGTATTAATTTTTTCTGAATCTTTATAGATGTGAATTTTATTGGAATTTTTTTCCATTACAAAAGCTGTGTTTTCTATCCTGGCATAAACACATTTCTGTGGGACAAAATTTGGGGAGATTTCACATATTGTATTAAGATCCTTCAGAATTAAACTGGTATGACTTTTATCAACTGAAGCACATCCTGAAAAAAAAATCATTATCAGGAAACATAATTTATTCAGCAAAATGAATATCCTTTAATTTACCCTGAATTGTTGTCCTTCCCTGCCAGGTATTAAATTCAAGTGAATAGGCAATTTTAATCTGGTCACCCTTTTTCAGAAAGGGAAGAAAATCTCCCAGATTAAAACCGATAAGATCCAAATTACAGCCATCTTTCATTACTTTCAATTTCAAATGATTCTTTCCGACATTATAGGGAAATCCAACTATCATAACATTTTCCGTATAAAAGGTCGGTCTCATATTTCCCGGTCCAAAAGGTGAAAATTTATTCAACCATTGCAGCAGATGATCATTGATTTCATATAATTCCAGTTTGTTCTCAACTTTTAATGGCGGTATGAGCTGTTCTTTTACCAG
>LKUH01000414.1 GCA_001412425.1 Candidatus Cloacimonas sp. SDB | reverse complement strand
ACTGGGCGAAGCTGTGAGCGCAGCGAATGGCTTGCCCAGAGTTATGGGAAGACACTTAATTTTACTCATCTACAATAAATTTACTATCGACAAAATATCTCAGTATAGGTTCATCTTGATCAAAAAAAATAAAGAGATCGTTAGAATAATATACGGGCATCTTAAAACGATTATCCTCGAAGATTATTGGATTATTAGCATCATCAGATACTATGCTATTAGTATAATCTGATAAAAGATAATAATCTTTCCCTTTATCTTCTCTTAACGAAATCATAAGTTTTGTATTTTTATTTACTTCAATATATTCTGACAATATAAATTCTATCGAATCAAAATCATTAATTATAGGTTGAATTAAGTAATATTCATTACCATTCTCATCAACTAACATATCAAAGGAATGTGCCACTATAATCCAATCAGAATTAAAATCTATTCCCATTATAGTATACTCATTATCGATCTGTTTATAAACATGTGGTTCATTTAGGTTTCTGTCAGACTTATAGATCTTGAAGAAATCTGAATCAAAATAAGAGGTTTCATGTCCTTTATTAATGAAGCTTATAAATTGTCTGTTTGTATGATTTTTATACCAACTAAGTTGTGGGTGTTCCATGGGAATTCTACCTGTTGTGAACTTATTCTCTAAATCAAGATTTTGATCAATAAACTCAAAAGCTTTAAACTCAACTTCAAAAAAATCAGTTGGTTCCATAATCCTGAAAATCATCTGTCCATTTTTATGAGACTCAAGTGAATTAAGAACAATCAAAGAATCAAAATCTGATGAAATTATTTTTATCTGACCCATTAAACTTTTAATATCAGGATTATATAAAATATCTATACGTGAATCATTACTATAAGAATTATGATATTCATCAAGTGTAAATGTTAAATCAACTGTGACTAAAGAACCAGCTGGATAATATCTCAAATCTGGATCAAAATCAGCATTAACTGTTAAAGGCAACACGCTATTTTGCCAAATTTTTGAATCAACACAAAAAATTGAACTAACAGCTACAAACAGAATCAATATTATTTTAAATTTCATAGTATTAAGTGTTTTCCCATAACTTATTGGCGCACTGCGGAAGCGTCCAGCGGACGTTT
>LKUH01000413.1 GCA_001412425.1 Candidatus Cloacimonas sp. SDB | reverse complement strand
GTTTTTTTATAAATATTCTACAGATTAATTGATCTGAATTATTAAAACTAATCAGTCTATCCGAGTCATCACCCTCTAAAAATCATCCTCAGTTTTAAGATTTATTCCGTTATCCAGCAGTAGCAGAGCAGTAATACCGTTTCCTATAAGTGTTTTACCAGAATGAGTTCCGTCGTATATTTCACCATAACCGCAGGAAGGTGATCTCTGTTTGAGAATTGCTGTTCTACAATTAATCAGTTTGGCGATTTTAAGAGTTTCAAAAGCACCTCTGGTAAAATATTCAGAGACATCTTTTCCAGCAGTATTAATTACTTTTCCGTTTTGTATTTCTGCAGCCAGACGCGGTGTGGACAATCCTCCCAATTGTTCAGGGCACACGGGTAAAGCTTCACCATTTCTTACAAGTTCAGCAATCCTGGGGTTGTAATTGTTTAAACCGTCATATCGGCAGTTTATTCCGGCAAGACAGGCGCTGACGATTAGCATTAGAGTTTTTCTTTCAGATCAGCCAAGATCTGGATAGCCTGAATGGGTGTAAGGTTTTCCACATCGAGTTCTTTGATTTCAGTCAGAATTTCATTCTTCTGTTCAACTTTTTCAAAGATTGCATCAAAAATATCAAGTTGTGAAGTTGTTTTAGAAAGCTGTTTTTTAGCCTGAGCTGTCAATCCCTGGGGGCTTATCTCATGTTCTTCCAGGTTTTGCAGGATTTGTTTAGCTCTTAAAATAACTTTAAAAGGAATGCCTGCCAATCTGGCAACCTGTATGCCATAACTTTGATCAGCACAGCCTCTTTCTATTTTTCTCAGGAAGATAATCTCGTCCTGCCATTCTTTCACAATGATGTTATAATTTTTTACTCCGGAGAGAAGGTTTTCAAGTTCAGTCAATTCGTGGTAATGGGTAGCAAATAAGGTTTTACATTTCAGTTCCGGATTATTATGAATATATTCTATAATAGCCCAGGCAAGGCTGAGGCCGTCAAAAGTACTTGTTCCTCGCCCGATCTCGTCCAGCAAAACAAGAGATCTGGGGGTGGCAGAATTAAGAATATTAGCAGTTTCGATCATTTCTACCAGAAAGGTGCTTTGGCCCATCGCCAGGTTATCGGAAGCCCCCACCCGGGTAAATATTTTATCAAAAATTGGAAGCTCTGCTTTTTCTGCCGGGACAAAAGATCCGATCTGGGCTAGGATAACGATTAAACCGATTTGTCTTAAATAAGTCGATTTTCCTGCCATATTGGGACCTGTTATGAGTGAGATCAATGTGTCGGTACTGTTCAGGAAAACGTCATTAGCGATAAATTCTTCATTATCAAGGAGCTGTTCAATTACAACATGGCGGCAGTTTTTTATATCAACAATACCATCGTTATTGAAAGAGGGTTGGGTAAAATTATTTTTATAAGCTATATATGCCAGATTGGAGATCGTATCAATAATTGCCACAATTTCTGCAAATTCCTGAAGAAGTTCGATCTTTTCGTAAATTTTTTTTCTGAGAAGGGTAAATACTTCATATTCCAGATTTTTAATTCTTTCTTCAGCACCAAGCACTTTCGATTCATATTCCTTTAAGAGGGGAGAGATATAACGATCTGCGTTCACCAGGGTTTGTTTTTTAATATAGTGTTCCGGAACTTTATGCTGGTGAGTTTTAGTCACTTCGATATAATACCCGAAGACTCTATTATATCCAACTTTGAGAGAAGGGATGCCAGTTTTTTTCTTTTCAGATTCTTCCAGACGGGCGATCCAGTTCTTGCCATTATCTCTGATTTCACGCAATTCATCCAGGAGTTTATTGTAATTGTTTTGAATGATATTGCCTTCTGTAATAAGAATAGGCGGATCATCTTTTAAGGCCAGATCAATTAATTTAATGATATCGTCATAATTTTTAATCTGATTTTGGAGTTGAAGCAAAAAGGGATTATCGAATTTAAGCAGTATTTGGGCAAGCGCTGGTGAAGTTTCCAGATAATCTTTTAAAGCGATCAATTCACGGGGGTTAACTCTCAATGTGCCGATCTTGCCAATGATCCTGCTGATATCGCCGATTTTATTGAGCAGATTACGTAGATCTTTTGTATAGTGAAATTCAGTTTTCATTACAGCAACAGCGTTTGAACGCAGGGTTATTTCGTCTGGAGAAAGCAGGGGATTCATGAGCCATTCCAGCAGTTTGCGGCCGCCCATAGGAGTCTGTGTATGATCTATTATGGAGATCAGGCTTCCAAATTTATTTCCATAGCGGATAGATGTTAGCAGTTCCAGGTTTCTTCTGGTAACTTCATCCAGCTGCATATAATTATCCAGAGAATAGAATTTAATTTTTGTGATGTGTTTAAGATCGTTATTCTTAAGAGATTTAACATAACTAAGAATTCCTCCGGCAGCAATCTGGCCCAGAGGTTTGTCTATCAGTCCCAAACTTTCCAGTGCTATGATCTTAAATTGTTGTTTCAAAGTCTTTTCTGCTTCTTTAAGTTCAAAATGCCAGGGATCAAAAACTGAAATTGCCGGATTAAAAGCTAATTTAAGTTTTTCGATCTGGATTTTATTTTCTTTAGTGTTAACGATAATTTCAGTTGGTTTAAGTCTGGCAAGTTCGCTTTCCAGTTCTTGAAATTTAATTTCTGTAAATAAAAAATCACCGGTGGAAACATCCAGAAAAGCCAAACCAGCAGATTTTTTGTTATTTTCCCAATAGACGGAAGCC
>LKUH01000412.1 GCA_001412425.1 Candidatus Cloacimonas sp. SDB | reverse complement strand
AGCATGAGCGCCTGGAAAAATTTTTTTCGTTTATATCCTGACTATCGAAATCATTTCAATAAAGTTGTTTTAAATAATGATTTTGTAAGTATTGCGGGTTTTAGTTCATGTACGGATGAAAATTTAAATGGACCTGTCTTATGGAGTGCGAAAATTGAAGGGAATTTAATAAGTGAATGGCAGGTATATGAAGATAATGAAGATAACCGGAAAAAACTTGGCTTGATTTATATATTTAATATAAAATTATTTTGTTGGTATTACTAGAATTTTTTTGGATTAAGTATCTATATGTATTAAAATAACATAAATTATGAACAAATCTAAATTATCAGTTGGTTTAATTATATTAATTAGTTTAATGGGGATTATTGGAATAATTTTTTTATTGAGTTATAACTATATTAATAAAACAAATCACACCAGTGTTGATCCTTATATTGCTCTTTTAATTTTCATTCCGGTAACTTTAATTGGATTGATTGAATTTCTGATTAATCTAAAAAAAAAATCAACTAGATGGCTGGCAATAGTGTCAATCTTAATTGGATTAGCTGGAATTTTATTGCTGATTTATTTGGACAAGTCCAATAATCTGCTGCAATACGAAGTTTGGATAAAAAGAGGAATGCCTTAATAAAGTTAAATCCTTTAACCAGGATAGTACATGTCATATTTTTCTGATATGCAAGTAGTGGAATGGTGGCATATGCCATTTTTAAGTTTTGACCAAGATATTCCAGATCAGTTCAGTGCTACTATGATCGGTTGGTTGGGGGATAAGGTGTCTTCAAAAGGGGAGTTACCCCATTCAATTTTAGAAAAACTTGAATGGGCTTATGATCATAGATTATTTGATCAAGGTTTTCTAGGGTGCCATGAATGTGAGATTTGTTGTAATTACTCAGACCGGGGAGAAATCCTGATTGAAGATAATCAAAATATGTATGTTGCCCCCAGGATGATTTTACATTATATAAAAGAACATAGATACTTACCTCCCGAGGTATTTGTTAATGCGTTGAATCATTTGATAATAGATCAATTAGATAAGAAAGCTGATTTATGAAGTATAAAAATATATATTCATCCTTACATAATTTCGGGGATAGTTTTTTCAGTTTGATGAATTATTTCGATGGTGTATATATTTCTGACCAGTTAACTGATATCAGATTAAAGGGCATTGATATTGAAATTGACTGGTTGACAAAGGAATTTAAGCCACCCCAGGAATTGACTCCTCTGATCAAGAAATCAATTGATTATTATCATTCCAAATTAAAGAATCATCTGATTTCCCAAAATGTGGAATTAGAATGTTTATCTGAAATTAAAATGTTCATCCCCTCCCGGAGTAGAAAATATATGTGGGCTAAAGATGACCGGGGTAAAGAATATAAAATTCATTTTTCAGAGATGCATTAAACATTTATAATATATTTTTTCAAATAGATATAATGAAATGAATACTAAATGAGTACGGAATCCTTAAATTGTCCAAATTGCGGCGCTTCTTTACAGGTTGATGAAGATAAAGATGTTGTTGTCTGCTCTTACTGCAACTCTTCAATTAAAATAAAAAAATCTGATTCTACCACCAGCTTGGTAATAATTGATTCTGATGTTAGTGAAGTATCTCCGGAAACAATGGAGGAAATTAAGAAATTATTGCAAGGCGGTAAAAAGATAGAAGCGATAAAAGTTTACCGTGGTGAAACTGAAAAGAGTCTGAAACAATCCAAACAGGCAATCGAATCAATATCTGAAGAACTTGGATTGAAGAATTCACCTCCACCAGCTTCCACCGGCAGTTGTCTGCTATTGGTTGTAATACTGTTAATCTGGGCGGTATTATTGGTTTTAACTCCTGTAATTGTGGGGAAGATACTGGAATCAATTTATCAAGATTCCATGTCACCGAAAACCGTTAACAACTACCAGGCATTAAGCGGAGTGTTAGCAGTGGTATTGTCAATTGCAGGTTTTATTGTTTGGGCTTCCCGAGGTAAAAAGAAGAAGGAAAATGATTGAAATACCGGAAGCAGCAACTCTGGTTAACCAGCTTAATAAAACTGTAAAGGGCAGGATAATAAGTAAAGTCACAACAAACAGTTCTCCTCATAAGTTTGCCTGGTTTTCCGGAGATCCCAAAAAATACCATGAAATTCTAAAGGGAAAAAAGATGGGGAAATCAGTCAATAGGGGGGGGATGGTGGAGATTGAAGCAGGAGATAAAATTCTTCTTTTCACCGATGGGATAAATCTTCGATTTATTGAACAGTATGAAAAGATTCCTAAGAAGCATCAGCTGTTGATTGAGTTTGAAGATAAGTCATTATTAATAGCTTCGGTGCAGATGTATGGAGGTTTATGGTGCTGTGATCCTGGAGAATTTGACAATGAGTACTATCAATATTCATATTCCAAACCTTCTCCCTTATCTGATCAATTCGACCAGAATTATTTTGAAAATTTAGTCAATTCAGAAGAATTGAAAACTAAGTCGGTAAAAGCGCTATTGGCGACAGAACAAAGAATCCCCGGGCTGGGAAATGGAGTATTGCAGGATATTTTATATAATTCTAAAATTCATCCTAAAAGAAGAGTTGATTCGCTTTCCACTAAAGAAATTAATAATTTATACAGATCAGTAAAGAAAACTCTAAAGGAGATGACCGAGCAGGGGGGAAGAGATACTGAAAAAGATTTGTTTGGAGAAAAAGGGGGGTATGTGACTAAATTATGTCGTAATACAGTTGGGAAAATCTGCCTTCAATGCGGTGATAAAATTGTAAAACAAAATTACATGGGGGGAAGTATTTACTTTTGCGGTAATTGTCAAAAAAATGAATAAATTTAAATATTTTTATCAATATTTTCCTAAAACTATTTTTTTAATACTTTTAGTTAATAACTGTATATGCAGAGATAAATGGATAACTGTAGAAGGTCATTTTTTCTATGTAAATAATTCTGAAAATATTACTCAGAGTTTAATTTATTATGGGAAGGAAAATTTACCGGATAGTGTGGATATCACTCCCCTGGCAGGGGCTTATTTTGCTTTAAATTTAGACATTGAACAAGCATTTGAATTTGATTCAATGCTTATAAGAAATAGATCAGATTCTTCTGGATATTTGAGGATTTCTTCAGCGGCACCACCCGGAAAGTATAAAATTTTGATATATGCGGGTAAAGAAGGATTCTATCCCGCAGAAATTGTAGCAGTTGATCCTCCGGACAATGAGGATCAGATTCATCATATCAATATTTTACTGGTTCCTTTGAAATATTAAATAGGCTGGTGATTCAATGGCTTATAAGAAAAAATCCTGGCAGGATAAAATGGCTGACAAAAAAAATACTCCAAAAATTTTAATTCTTCAGGAAAATTTTCCCTGCTACCGTTCAGTGGCAAAAATGGGAAGAAAAGTCGGGGACCGATGTGTGCTGGTTAACCCCCGGGAGGTCAGAGAGATAATGTTGACTGTTCCCAAGGGCAAGTTAATGACCATTTATGAGATTTGTAAAAAGCTTGCTGCAAAATACAATGTTGAAACCTGTTGTTCTCTGACCATGGGGATATTTATAATGACTGCGGCTAATGCAGCAAAAGAAGCAAAGCAGCAGGGAAAAAAAGATAATTTAGCTTATTGGAGAACCCTTAAATCAAATGGTTATCTTAATCCCAAATATCCCGGAGGGATGGAAAAACAAAAAGAGCTGTTGGAAGCAGAAGATTTTGTTGTGGAAAAAAGGGGCAAAAACTATAGAGTAAAGGATTTTGAAAAATATCTGGTTGAAGTTTAATTGCTTATGTTTTATTTAAAATAATGAGTATTATTGTAGTAAAAAATGCCACAAAGTCATGCACCGTCCACGTTATAAATATTTTTTACATTATATATAATAATATTTGATGTTAATTCGTCAAAGCCAACAAATCTTGCATCATTTAAAGTAATTGGAAGGAAACTATTTCCAGTATTCAATTGAACTCTTTTTAAATAATTTCCATCTAAATCAAATAAATCAAATATACATACTTCGGGATTTAATGAAGCAATATGTACCCATAATATTTCATATCTATTATCATACAAGAGCCAATTGCATGGTAATTTAAACTCTCTAATCCTATTTATAATATAATCCCTATTTCCTCCTGAACGACTTAATATCTCGTTAATTGTTTCAGAACCAATTGGGATTGGTTCCCACTCAACTCCAAATATTTTTATCAATGAGTCTTTTATTGAGTATTGTTTTATTTTGTAATCATCCACCGTAACTAAAAATATCTCATCTTCACTGGCAATCTCAAAAGTTCTGTATGGTGAAGGAATTTTTTCTATTTGAGGATTAATATTTATTTCACTTAAATATTTTTTTTCAGTTTTTCCAGTTTCAATATCTACAACTATTAATTCATCTCTACCAAATGTTGATGACAGGATAATTTTATTATTTAATACACCAAAATCGAAACTGAAATGTTGTAATTTTAAAACATCAATCAAATTACCATTGAAATCAAAAAATTGTGCTCGGGAAAGTGATGGATCATAAACAACCAAACATGATTCATTGAAAAAACATGCTGATCCAGCACCCATAAAATTAAATTCTCCAGGACTTTCACCTTTAGTGCCAAATGTGCTAATTAGTTGAGTATCTTGGTAGAAGAAACATCTATAAGACATTACATCTAATAAGATAAGACGATTTTCTTGATAATCACCAGAAATAATATGACCAAAGGAATCATTTGATATAACTAATAATGTTTCAGGAGAAAATATTTCAGCAGGTTTAGGTGTATAAATTTTAATGAATATTTCCTTTTGATTTTCTTTTGTTGTTGAACAGGAAACAATTAATTTAAAGATGAAAAATATTGCTACAAATAATTTTGTATTTTTCATTAATATAGATTTTAAAATAAATATATTTGATTAACAAATAAAATTTATCAAATAATATTCGAAATTAAAATATACTGTCTTATATATTATTATCATTTATATTTTAGAAATCTATTAAGAATTATAATTATTACCATTAAAAATATAATATATAATTATAATGTTATTGACAAAGATATTAATTTTTAGTATAATTATATAAATATTTATGTTTAACAATATATTTTTAGGAGGTGGATGATGGTTAAACAAATAAAAACAAATATTGAAATTGATAATGATTCTACTATGAACTTATTGATTAAAATTCCATGCTTGTCATGTGGTTGTTTTGGTTTTAATTGTAGTTGTTTTAGAGTTCATTAATTTATGAAAGCTATTTTATTAGGAGGAAAAAATGGTAAAACAAATTAAAACTAATAATGAAATTGATGAAAATGCTATAATGTCAATTGATATTAATTTTTGTATAGTTAATTGTGGATGTTTTGGTATGAATTGTTCTTGTTTTCGAGTTTTCTGATCGACAATTAAAAATACAATTAATTGTCATTGATGTATAAAGTATCAAGATATATATTATTATTTTCAAATGACTCTAAAAATGATCAGCAATTTTATATTTTCAATACATCAAATGGTGCATTATTTTTTATTGATAAAAGCTTATGGTTTTTCTT
>LKUH01000411.1 GCA_001412425.1 Candidatus Cloacimonas sp. SDB | reverse complement strand
CTCTGGATGAAATAAAAAATTATACCGAATCCTGTATGTTAACTCAGAGAACGGGTGTTGATCTTATCGGTGAAAGAATTGGTTTCTTCCCTACCAGGGAATGGTATGTTGAAAGTTATGGCAAATATGTCGGGATCATCGGACCTAAAGTTAACATTTCTATCGGACAGGGAGAACTACTTACCTCTCCCTTACAAATTTGTGCTTATTATAATGCTTTGGGAAATAATGGACTTTGGGTAAAACCGCATTTACTTCACAAGGAGATTAAAGAAAGAGGAAGTGAAACTTTTGAAACAGATTTTAAAAAATTACCTCTATCTGAAGAGAATCTCAACATAATTCAGACAGGTTTATATAAGTCTGTTAATGAAAGATATGGAACCGGTACAGCAGCAAGTTTTAAAAATATCAAAGTATATGGAAAAACAGGTTCAGCGGAGAATCATATGGGCGAAACCACTCATGCCTGGTTTTCTGGTTATGCTGAGTGGGAATCTCCAGAAATATCATTTACGGTTTTTTTGGAAAATGCTGGTCATGGTGGCAGTATAGCTGCCCCTATAGCTGCACAAATTATAAAATTTTATAACGAAGCAAGAAATATGAAAAATGATAATTAACACTAAGAAATTTGACTGGGTCTTATTACTTCTTCTGGTTTTGATTTTAGGTTTTGGAGTTGTTGTTATATATTCGGCTTCGACAACAAAACTGGGAGATAATTATCAAACAGAAAGTTATTATATCAGACAGGTTATCTGGATAATAATATCACTGCTTATTTTACTAATCTTGTTCAAAATTCCTCATTCTGTTATTGATTTTATGATAACACCTTTTTATTTCTTTTCATTAATCCTGTTAGTGTTGGTTTTATTTATGCCTGATATCAAGGGTTCACATCGTTGGATAAATTTAGTGTTTTTTAATGTTCAGGCCTCCGAACTGGCAAAATTGGCAACGATTTTGATGGTTTCAAAAGTCTTGTCGAAACCCTATCTTAAAGATGAGCAGATACTGATCAGAACTTTTCCTCTGATTGTTATCCCCTTTGGTCTTATCTTATTGGAACCTGATCTGGGAACTTCTTTAATTTTTATTGTTATCTGGTTTACATTACTTTTTTTTTCCTCTTTGCCGGTGTTTTACATTTTACTGATAATCAGCCCCTTATTAAGTGTTATAACTTCGATAAATCCATTTTTTTTTATCGGTTATTTATTAATATTATGTTTTCTGCTCCACAAATCGAGGTTATCATACATAATCCTGGGTTTTACAGCAGTATTGAACAGCTTCATTTTTATTATAACTCCAATTTTATGGAATAGCCTGAAGATTTATCAGCAAAATCGAATTTTAACTTTCCTTGATCCGCTGAGAGATCCTTTTGGTGCAGGTTATCAGATAATTCAGGCTAAAATCGCTGTTGGTTCTGGAGGTTTTTTTGGCAAAGGCTTTTTGGAGGGAACTC
>LKUH01000410.1 GCA_001412425.1 Candidatus Cloacimonas sp. SDB | reverse complement strand
TGTTTTTTTTTTAAATATGAAACAGATACAATTATTTGATAATTTTCTGGAAGCAGAATTTATTGCACGTCCGAATAGATTTGTAATGGAACTTAAACTCGGGGACAGAGTTATTGAAGCCTATGTTCCTAATACCGGTAGAATGACTGAATTTCTCTTTCCGGGTAGAAAATTTTATTTGACTCAACAGAAAATGCCCAAATTTAATTTCAAAGTGATTGGGACAGAGTATCAGGGAAATTACGTTTTTCTGGATACGATAAGAGTAAATTCTATCATGCAGGAAATTCTCAACAGGCAGAAGATTGCTGAATTAAGAGGATTTTCCCAGCTGAAACGAGAATACAAAATCCTGAATTCTAAATTTGATTTTAAACTTGCTTATCACAATTCCGAAGACAGGATCATTGAGGTAAAATCTTGTACTCTTTGCCACAAGGGAACAGCAATGTTCCCGGATGCGCCTACATTAAGAGGTCAAAGGCATTTAGAAGAATTAAATGAACTTGCTGAAAGGGGATATGAAAGCTGGATAATTTTTCTGATAACCAATTTCAACGCTAATAAATTCCTGCCGAATCATCATGTTGATTTTGATTACGGCAAGCTATTCCTGCGGTGTAATAAGGTCCGGACAATGGCGTTGAAATTGAAATTTGCTGATCCAGTCACTCTGCTGCCGGAAGCTGTAACAGAAGTAGAGATAGATCATGAGCGACTGAAAAGGGAATGTCGTAATGCCGGAACATATCTGCTGGTGCTGAAAAATCAGTCACAATTCCAGCGAAAGATCGGAGCATTGGGAGAACGAAAATTCCAGCCGGGTTATTATGTCTATATCGGATCGGCTCTGCGCAACCTGGAGCAGCGGTTAAAAAGGCACAATTCAAAAAGGAAGAAAATCCATTGGCATATTGACAGCATAATTCCTGAACCCATGCAGATCGTCAAAACTCATGTGATCAGAAGGGAATTAAGATTGGAATCGAAGCTGGCAGAAGAGTTAAGCAAGATCGGTGATGGGGAAGTTCAAGGTTTTGGAGTTTCGGATGACAGGCTGGATTCGCATTTAGTTTATTTTCGGGAAGATCCTCACGAGAACGATTTATTCATTAAAACTATCCTGGATTTCAGAACAACAAGTTTTTGATACAGCAAAAAAAATCTGATCCTGAAATAAACTGAAATCTATTAGCTGACCAAACTCTGGAAGGCTGAACCCGCCTAAATTCCTGAAGACAGATAAATTGTAGATTCTGATCATCAAACCTGAAGTGCATGACGCGGGTGCAGATATAAATCCTTGAGCCGTTTGAAGCTGTTAGTGATGCTTCAGGAAATAATTATTCCAGGAATATTCTAACAGGACTGAGGTCAAATATTTCCTTTACAGATAAACCTGATTTCAGGAATCTGCCGGAAGAAATTAGTATTGGAAGGTTAAATGAAGTCTTTAATATTAGCGGAGAAGCCAAGTGTTGCCAGAGAGCTGGCCAGGGTACTGGATTGTAATTGGAAGAAACGGGGTTATATTGAAGGTAAAGATTATGTTGTAAGCTGGGCTCTGGGGCATCTTGTAACTCTGGCTGAACCTCAGGATTACGATAAAAAACTGAAAAAATGGAACCTGGAAGATCTTCCCATGCTGCCGGAAAAGACCAAGTTGAAGATAATTTCCAGGACAAGAGATCAGTTCAACACAGTTAAAACTTTAATGAACCGTGCTGACATTAAGGAAATTATAATTGCCACCGATGCCGGCAGGGAAGGGGAACTGGTTGCCCGCTGGATCATGGAAAAAGTGAAATGGAACGGCGATGTAAGGCGATTGTGGATTTCCTCCCAGACAGATTCTGCTATTAAGGAAGGTTTTGCTGCCCTGAAACCCGGAAAGCAGTATGAAAAACTTTACAGAGCTGCAGTCTGCCGGGCAGAATCTGACTGGCTAATAGGCTTGAATGTTACCAGGGCATTAACCTGTAAATTCAATGCCAGATTGAATGCCGGAAGAGTGCAGACGCCAACTTTGGCACTGATAGTACAACGGGAAAAGGATATTGCTGATTTTGTGCCGCAGGATTACTGGAATATCAGGGCTGATTTTGGTTCATTTCAGGGTTTATGGCAGACCAAAGATGGCAACACACGGATTTTTGATCAGAGTAAAGCTGATCAGCTGGTAGATAAAGTTACTGGCGGATCAGGCATTATTGCCGATGTTATATTCAAAGCCGGCAAAGATAAACCTCCTCTGGCTTACGATCTTACCGAAATGCAGAGGGATGCTAATAAAAAATTCGGGTTTTCAGCTAAACATACTCTGGATATGGCGCAGAATTTATACGAACGCCATAAACTGATCACTTACCCCAGAACAGATTCCCGTTACATAACTTCCGATATAACAAAAACTTTACTGCAGAGATTGCAGAGAATTTACATTCCGCCTTATAAACATCTGGTGGAACAGTTATTGAAAAATCCCCTCAACCTCACAAAACATCTGGTCAACGACAAAAAAGTAACTGATCATCATGCTATTCTGCCCACTGAACAGCGGGTTAACCTTGCTGAACTGACAGCTGATGAAAAAAAAGTATATGATCTGGTAGTTAGAAGATTTATTACAGTATTATATCCCGATTTTATTTATAATTCAGTAACCGTGATCTGTGAAGTTAAGGGCGAGCAGTTCTTCACTCGAGGTAAAGTAGTTAAGGATCAGGGTTGGAAAGCCGTTACTACGGAAGATAAAGAAGACCTGCAGGAGCAGGAGCAGGTGACAGCGGAATTTAAAAAATATCCTTTGAAAGGAAGTAAGATTGAGCTTAAAAACTGTAAAGCGGTGAAGTCTCAAACCAAACCGCCGTCACATTATACTGAATCCAGTCTGCTGGCTGCCATGGAGAGTCCCGGAAAATTCATTGATGATGAAGATCTGCGGGAATCGATCAAAGCGGGTGGATTGGGAACTCCCGCTACCAGGGCGGAGATCATAGAAAAACTGATCCGTTCCAATTATCTGGAAAGACAGGGTAAAACACTACTCCCGACGCCGCATGCTTTTCAATTGCTTGAGTTAGTACCCGATGAACTTAGATCTCCCGAACTGACTGCCAGATGGGAAAAAAGACTGACTGAGATAGCCTCCGGTAAAGAAGATGGCAAAGAATTCATGAACGCGATAAGAAAGAATGCTGCCACCCTTGTCGGCAATATAAAAGCGGATAACCGCAGTTTTAAAATTACCAATTATTCTGATACCAAATGCCCTCAATGCGGCAAGTATATGGTAAAATTCACTACAAAATTGATCTGTTCCGACCATAAATGCGGGTATGAGATCAGTAATAAAGAGGAGCGGAGCAATAAAAAAGGATTCCGTTCCCAAAGGCAGAAGAGGGAAGATAAACAACTGGTAAACAGGTATGGTAAAGAAAAACAGCCCAACCGAGGTGAAACCCTGGGCGACCTTTTTGATTTCTCAACTCTTATCGATAAAAGCAAATAAATCCAACTCAACAAAAACGGAAATTTTTAAACAAATTCAAAAAAACAAATAATTTTAACTTATAATAAAATTTGACAATAGAATCATAAAACTGTCTAAAAGTATTTGAGATATAAACTAGTCAATCACAAGTAAAATTATGGAGGGAGAGAGTATGAAGTATATTATTTTGGTTTTTTTACTTATTTCAGTATTTTTCTTAAATGCAGTTATGGGAGAGCAGACTTTTACTGATCGGGACAGAGGTGAGGAGTACAGAGAGTTTCAGGATATTATTGCAGCAGAAATAAAACCAGATTACAGTTTTAATTCTGCGGACAGCAGGCTGGGAATCAGCTGGCAGACTTCCGATCCAACTGCAATTGCTAATGGTGTATGTGTTTCCAGTCTAACCGGCAATACATTTGCAGAGTGGATCCTCAACAGCGAAAGAGCTGCCTTATATCACGACACAGCTATTCCCGTCTGGGAACATCAGATCGGGGACATAGATTTTGATCTACCCATGGATATGCTGGAGGACGGTAGTGTTATTGTAATAGGTGACGAGCTTCTGCTGAAATTTTTTACTCCTGAATCTTCCATTCCGATCTGGGTGAACACTTTAAGTTTTTCTATTGTCGATTTAGCTCTGGATCCATCCGGGACAGGAGTTTATTTAATATATTACAATTCCGGTAATAATCAGTCGCATGTAGAGTATTACAGTCTGGGAGTTGCAGAACCGGTATGGTCGGTATTGATCCCCGGAAACTGCCAGACCCTTGATATAAGCGGAGATGGATCTACTTTAATTTTTACGCAGTATGGGGAACTGGATAATATGTTCGTATTGGATTCCGCGGATGGTTCCTTTATATTCACAGCTCCGGAATACAATCAGTATCCACCTGCCATCAGCTATGATGCTTCTGTAATTGTTAATGGTGATTACGGCGGATATGTCTATGTCTATGAATATAATAATGAACTGGAAACCTATGAAGAAGCCTGGAATTTCTCTGTGGGAGGTGATAGCTGGGTGGTAGGTATGGCTATATCTGCCGACGGAAGCACAATAGCTGTTGGAACTCTGAAGTTTCTTCCCACATCCTTTGACGGAGAGATATATTTATTCAACCGCTATTCACCAACTCCGTTATGGATTTATGAAAATACCGGCGATGAAGTGATCGCAATTGATATCTGCGACGATGGTTCGCTTATTGCTGCAGCTTCTTACGGTCCTCTGAATCATAGTACTGCCGACTTCTTTTTATTCAGAAGAGAAAGCAATATTCCCGTATTTGAGATTAATACAAGCGGTTCTTTTTTCGCAGTTGATATCAGTGCTGATGGATCTTCCTGCGCGGTAGCCGGAAAAGCCGTTCATGCCAGGGAAATGGGTAATGGCGGATTGTTATTCAAAATTGACTGCGACCTGGGAGGAGGTTCAATTACCGGAGTTGTTGATCTGGAAAATACTGCTGATAACGGTGGAGTGAGAGTTAGTATTCCCGAACTGACAGATTATTTTGATTATACTGACAGTGAGGGAAATTTCCTGATCGAAAACGTTCCTTCTGACATATATTCAGTGCAATACGATAAAGTTGGCTATATAGCCAATAGCAGTACAGATGTCATAGTTTTTGAAGATGAAGAAACTGATCTGGGTGTGATAACGATGTTTCTCACTGGTGCAGCACCTACAAATCTTTATGCAACTCAGGCTGCAGATGTTTCAGTGACGTTGAACTGGATCGCACCTATCGAGCAGGAACCGGTTGAATACAATATCTACCGGAAAAGATACGCTGTGGACCTTTATCCGGAAGAACCATTAGCCACAGGAGGTTCAGGTACATTTCCGGTAACTTTCACAGACGAAACTGCACTGCCCCAGATCCAATATTATTACGTCGTTACCGCTGTTTATGCCAGCGGTCTGGAAAGTCCCTATTCTAATGAAGTTACGGGCTGGACAAGTTCAGGGTTCATAACCGATGAGATCAGTGCTTACACAGGCACTACTCCGGTGATCGACGGTGTGATCTCAACCGGTGAATGGGATGATGCTTTCAGGCTGGATAACTCGGATTTCTGGGGTGTTTATGATAATACTGTTAATCCGGTCGGAAGTGTGATTGGATATTTTAAGGTAAATCCCCAACTGACAGAATTGTACTGCGCGTTCATTAATTATAACGATACTGAACTGGAAGATCACGATGAAGTAGCGTTGTACATAGATGATAACAATGACGGTTCATTTTCTCCTGAGACTGCCGCTGACGAAGGAAATTACTGGGCTGCCTATTATTCCACCGGTAACGAACTGAGATACCGTCCCATATATGATACAGGAGGTGTGGGCAGTGTGTATAACCTGCAGGATCCTCAACTGGAGATCTCGGTTGCTGCAGGCTATCTGGTCTATGAATTCATGATACCGATCGGAGCTGAGCCCTGGATGATCAACCCAAGTGATGATAATATGTCTGGGCTGGCGATATTTGTGCTGGATGACAACACTCCTGATCCGCATGGTTTTGACAGCTGGTGGCCGGTTAACAATACCGATCTTTTCAGTCCGGAAGGTTTTGGCACTATAGTTTACGGAGCAGATATTCCGGAACCTTTAGCACCGGAAAATATTTTCTATTACGAAACCGAATTCGCTTTTGTTGTGGTGGAATGGGATCAGCCTGAGATGAACAATTTTGATCATTTTAACATTTATGCGGCAGCCCCGAATGATTTTGAACTTATAGCTGAAACAGTGGGCACAAGTTATTTATATACGCCACAGGGATATTCACCTGAGTTGCTCTATGTTACGACAGTTAATAATCAGGGTATGGAGTCAGTTCCTTCCGATATTCTGGAAATAATTACAGTTGATTCCAATGATGATGCAATTCCTCTGGTAACGAAATTGAGCAAGAATTATCCCAATCCTTTTAATCCTTCTACCAGAATAGACTTTCAGCTTTCCAGGCAGGATCATGTGGAGATAGATGTATACAACATAAAAGGGCAAAAAGTGAGAAGTCTGGTTTCTGCTGAATTTGAAGCGGGTGTTCACACTGTGATCTGGTCTGGCAGGGATGATAATTTCAGGTCAGTTTCCAGCGGGCTGTATTTTTACAGGATGAAATCAGGCAACTACACAGGTACCGAGAAGATGATTTTATTGAAATAGTGACATTTGGCACTATTGTAAGTAGATCAAGTTTGAAAATGAAGAAAACCTTCCAATCTGGGTTGGAAGGTTTTCTTTTTAAAATGGCCGAGAGGGCAGGAATCGAACCTGCCGTAAACAGTTTTAGCTGCCTATTACTGGTTTTGAAGACCAGCTGGAACACCAGTTCCGTCCTCTCTGTCGGATGTAAAAAATA
>LKUH01000409.1 GCA_001412425.1 Candidatus Cloacimonas sp. SDB | reverse complement strand
TTTGAAGGCGGAGCGATTTCCTAAAAAATTTAATTGCCTGGTCATATTGTTTTTCAGAGAGGAGAACACTCCCAATATTATTATGTACTATTGCCTGGTAATGATGGTCTTTAAGCTTTTTAAAGATTTTCAAAGCCCGATTTTGATATTCAATAGCTATTTTGTTTTCTTTTCGGTTTTTATATATAATTCCCATATTTGCACAAGCCGAAGCAACTCCATGCTCATAATTCAGTTTTTTGTAAATGGCAGAACATTGCTGATAACAGTTCAGAGAAGTTTTATATCTTCCCTGGATTGCCAAAACTGCCCCCAGGTTGTTATAAGCATTTCCGATTCCTTTGGAATAATCAATTTTCTGATAAATCTTGAGAGCTTTCCGGTAACACTTTTCACTATAGATGAAATTTCCCTTAGCCCAGTGGGAGAAACCTTCAACCTGAAAGCTTCTTCCTAAACCCTTCAGATAATTAGCTTTTTTTGATTTTTTCCTGGCTTCAAGAGCATATTCCCTGGCCAAACCGGGTTGACTAGAGTATGTCGAGGAAGCGATATCATTTAACAGATCAATTATCTGGATTGTATTAGAATCTCCAATATTCTCTTTTTCCAGCTTTTCTAGTTTTTTTTGCAATTGATAGATATTATCTTTCTGCATGAATATATCCTAAATTGCTTGTTTTCAAAAATGGTGACCTGATAAATTAAAATATTTTGATTTTAAATTCAGCTAAATTACTTCTTTTTTAACAGGAAAGTCTGAGTGCCTTTGATGATCTTGTAGATCATATTTCCATCTTCAAAACTGTACAATATATCCATATTAACTTCTCCCTGGGATATTTTTATTGTATCTCCAGCAATGGAATAAGTTCCTTCCACATTGATAACTCCTGATTTTGAACTCATTGTGCCATCATCATTAAAAGTATAAATTACTCCAGTATTGCCGATATCTTCTCCTTCTAAAACTTCCACTACTTCCCAGGTTCCCACCACCGGATTTTGATCTTCAGTATCGTTTTCATCAACCTCCACAATGGAATCAGTTTCAGCTTCATTTTGTTCTTCTACCTGATCAGCACTCTCCGAGCTGCAGCCGGTAAAAATTAAACATATTGCCAGAAATAAAAGAATCAACCGCATAAATCCTCCTGGTATGAGTTGCTGGGTTTACAAATTATTAAATAAGGTAATTTTCATTTAATAATTATCTATTTGATATTATAGATAACAGAAGCGGTTATCAAAAGTAATTTTAATCAAAGGACAAATATTGACATTAAGCTTTTATTTTATGATACTTTATTATGGTTGTGAATTGTAGTCATACAGATAACTGGGAATTATGTTTTACGAAGATATTTTAAGAGAATTTAATAGAAATAATATACAATTTGTAGTGGTGGGTGGAGTTGCATTTAATCTATTAGGAGGAATCAGGGCAACCCAGGATCTGGACCTATTGATTTTAATGGATGATGACAATATAACCAGGATTATTGAAATCCTCCAAAAAAATAACTACAAGCCCAGACAACCGGTTAATCCGAAAGATTTTACCAACAGAAATATCAGAGAAAAGTGGATACAGGATAAAAATATGAAAGCTTTCAGTTTTTTTAAGGATTATCAATCCTATGAACAAGTAGATATAATCATTGATTCTCCAGTTGATTTTGAAAATGCCCGGAAGGATGCAAAAGTTATTGAAATTGATGATTTGATGATTCCAGTAATTTCTGTTGCTAATTTAATCAAGATGAAGGAAAGAGCGGGAAGAGATATTGATAAATTGGATATTAAAGACCTTAAGATGATTATGGAAATGCAAAATGAAAAAAGATAAAATTAAATTTCACTGGCAGACTAGAAAAGAAAAAATTGAACTGAACTTGAAAATTTCTCCCAAGAACAAACTTATCTGGCTGGAGGAGTTTAACCGGTTTATCTACAAGGCTCTTTCCGATGAAGAAAAGAAAATTCGGTTTGATAAAAGAAAATCTGAGATATAAAATTTCTTTGATAAAATAAGTTATCAGTTAATTTTACCTTAGATAGAAATATTTTTTATTTAAATAAAACCATTTGATATCACTGGAAGATTGGTATCAACCCCTGTTTCAGGATATTACCGATCCGGGGTACATCAAATATCTGTTCAGATAGAAAGATCAGGGGTTTATCTTTATTCATTTGAAACCTCTGATTTTAGAGAAAATGGCAAGATTGTGGTTTTTTGATGTGAAAATAAAATGAACATCAAAGATTAAAATACTGAGTATTGATCATTAGAAAAGAATTTTATTATCGACTGTATTTTTTAAGTATAAATCAATTTAGATTAAATTGGACTTAATGTTTTAGGATTTGGTAATCATATTAATAAACTGACTTCCAGTCATTACCGGTAATTCAGATTTTTTGAAGTCTTTTAAATTTCTGGTGATTATAATATCTATATCAGATTCTATAGCAGCATAATACTGAATGGCATCTTCAAAATCTCTGAAATCTGAATTAAGAGATAGATCAATAATTTTTTCGTCTATAGAAACAACTTTTACGAGAATTTTTAATTTACGTAAAATTTCTCTCACTTTTGACTCATTCATTTCACGATTTAATATATAATAAGTATTAGCAAATGAAAGTGATGAAGTATATAGTTCAACTTTTTCTTGGTCTGCTAAAGAAAAAAGTTTTGCAGCAGATTGATAAAATTTTT
>LKUH01000408.1 GCA_001412425.1 Candidatus Cloacimonas sp. SDB | reverse complement strand
CCTTCAGGAGTATATCTTTATCAAATTAAAGCAGATAATTATGAAAGTGAAGTTAATAAAATGGGATTGATAAAATAAATCAACCACTAACTCTTGGCACAAGCAGTCGCTGCGCTCCTCTTGTCGCCAAGTTCCCGTTAGCTGTAACTATTTAGTATATTTGAAAATATTGATAATATATGTATTAATAGGTGAGATGTATTATGAATCAGATTTTAGAAATAGTAATTGGCAAATTAATGTGTCAGTATTAATTACTGGTGAACATAGGAATACTGCTGTGGATAGATCCCAGTTTTCTAATCATTTCAAAATAATTCAGATTGGGCATTAATTCACGAATATTCATCATAGAGAATGGACATATCTATAATGACTACGAGTCAAGTCTTAAAAGTTGACAATGATTTTCTATAATAAATTATTAACATAATATAAATATATATTGCATTAAAGAATATGCTTATTCGTATATACGAATGTAAATTACTTATGCAACTTAAATTGGATTATTTTCAGTTGCTTGAAATTAATATCTTAAAATCGGATAAATCTATGATAAACTTTAAATCTTTAATCAAAATTAAGAGGTGGTATTATGAGTAAGTTATTATTGTTTTTAATAGTTTTAATTTTATCCTCTGGGCTTTCTGCGAGTCAAATGTCTCTAGTTACAGCAAGAACGGTAGCACAAAATTGGTATTCGATAGTATATGAAGTTGTTAATCCTATAGTATCAAGCAGCTTTATTGAAACAGAAAGAGGTATTGATACTTGTTACATTTTTAATTTTAGATCTGGTGGTTTCATTATTACATCCTCTTCTAATGATGCCAAACCGATTTTAGCATACAATGATACGGGGGATATTAATTCTGATAGAAGTCCTGAATTTGAATGGTTAATTAATTGTTATAAGATTCAAATTTATGATATTATTGAAGAGAATATTATATCTAATGAAAATAGAATAATCTGGCAACAGCTATATGATAATTCTTATGTTAGTAATAGAGATGAAGTTCTATTAGAAATGGGCTCATCCTGGAGTCAGGGTGAACCATATAATAATTTCACTCCAATGATTAATGGAGAACATTGTGTGGCTGGATGTGGACCTATTGCTATGGCTCAAATAATAAATTATTATAAACATTTATCAGATTATCATTTTTCAAATGAAATATATGAGCCTAATTATATTACACTTTCTCAATCAATAAATATTGATGAAGATTCCTCTGAATTTCAATTTCCTAATTTTGAATCATTAGATTTGTATATGTCAAGTATAAGAAATGAGTTCGATCTTGGAAATTCAATCGATTTTATTGATGGTTTCGCTGCCCTATCTTTTGCATGTGGAATTGCTTTATATGCTGATTACAACCAAGTATCTACAGGAACTTTTCCAATTTATACTACTGCATTTGCAAAAAATTTCGGATATAGATCGAATTATATATATAGGCAATATTATAGTGATATTGTCTGGTTAGATATGATGATGGATGAGATTATTGATGGTAGATTAATTTTATATGGTGGAACGGATGAAACTGCAGGTGGTCATGCCTTTGTTTTACATGGATTTACAACAGATATAGCCCATGGTGAAACTCATTTTAAAGTAAACTGGGGGTGGGGAGAAAATGAATTAGATGGATGGTATACTCTTGAAACACTCAATCCCAATAACTATTCCTTTATTGAAAATCAACGTGCTGGAATTGAAATTGAACCTGTTCCTCTTACTCTTATTGGCAAAATATATGATGCTTTACCAGTATTTGAAATTTATGGTAACAACGATCCTCATCCTCATGGTTTAATTGAGATTGAATGCGAAAATTTGACTTATGGTGGTTCGTCTACTATTACATATGATGTTGCTGATAATGGATTTTATTTAATACAACCCGATGGGGAAATAGTAGTAGGTACAGAATATCAAATAACTTTCACGTCAGAAATTTATGAGACAGAAAGTTTTGTTATTGAAATAATAGATGAATCGGATGTATTTTTTATTGATCCTATTGAAATATTTTGGAAATTCAAACCTCTATATAATGGTTGGAATTGGGAATCTTTCCCAATTCTTGATAGAATAGCAAATGATCCTGTAGATGCAATACCAATATTAGAAGAAATTGAGGATTTTAATAATGGTATAACCGAAATATCCCTACAAAATGATTTATATGGGATTTTAAACTACGATGAAGTAGGCTTATGGAATCCTATTACCGGGTATGAGTTACAAAGTACAAGATGTTACAAAATCAAAATTTTACCAGAATTAGCTAATTTTTGGGATTTTAGAGAACTTTATATAGAGGGATCAGAATTGTATCCCGTTCTAGGTGTTGATCTAATCGCTGGACAAGATAATTGGATAGGATATTGGGTAAAAAAATCTCAAGATATTGATGATGCTTTTGGACAAGATTGGGATAAAATTACTTCAATAAAAGCAGAAGATTGGATTTGGAAAAATATGACTCCTACAAGGGAACTTGATGATTCAGTGCCAATATATTATCCAATAAAACCTCTTCATTATGGCAAGGGATATGTGGTTCGAGTAAATGAAGATATATTGGGTTTCCAATGGAATTTTACAGATGATAGAGCCTCTAAATACATAAAAAAGGTACCCGAAGATTTTAGTTTTGATGAAAAAGCAGATTATGAGGTTATAATAATTGATTCTATTGGGGGAGGAAACAATGTATCAGAGATTGGTGTATTTGAAAATGACATTTGTGTTGGTGCTTCCGTAGTAGATTCTCTACCAGTGCACATATTAGCATATACAGATGAAATGAATAGAGGAAGTAATTTATCTTTCCAAGTTACATATGGGGAAAGAAGAGATCTAAGTAATTGTGAATATTCAGTACTCAATCTTGAAACAGGGAGGTATGAATCAAAACCATTAATAATTGGTGAACAAGACCATAATATTGTTAAGATTAACTTAGAAAATACAGATCAAGATCTACCCAATATAGGCAAAATCAAATTACTTCCAAATTTTCCCAATCCCTTTAATCCTTTAACTAAAATATCTTTTTTAGTTTATAATAATTCAAAAGTTTCACTAGAGATTTATAATATAAAGGGACAGTTACTTAAAGAACTACTGAATGAATATGTTGAGACTGGGGATCACCAAATTTTATGGGATGGAACAAATGATAAAAATGAACAGGTTGCTTCAGGAGTATATTTTTATAAGTTGTCGACAGAAAGAGATTCACAAGTTAGAAAGATGGTACTTATAAAATAGTGACAAATGTCCCCCCAGTTGTATTATATTATCATAGTACAGCTA
>LKUH01000407.1 GCA_001412425.1 Candidatus Cloacimonas sp. SDB | reverse complement strand
TTTGAGCTTGCGAAAACTTGGTGCAGAGTTAGTGGTTGATTTATTTCATTAGAATCATCTTTTTATAAATCTGCTGATCTAAGGTTTTTAATGTATAGAAATAAACCCCTGAACTAACATTTACTCCATTTTCATCTCTTCCATCCCATACCGTTTCATGAAATCCAGAATTTAATTCAGTACTAATAAGAGTTTTAACCTTTTGTCCTTTTATGTTGTAAACGGTTAGACTTGCTGAACTTTCTTCTGGAATTGAGAATGTTATTGTGGTTGTCGGGTTGAAAGGATTTGGATAATTTTTATTAAGAGTTGGGAGTTCAGGTATTACTATTCCTTGTTCTTCATCTGGATCAGGATATTCGGTAATAATACCAAGCAGTAGATCTCTTTTCTTCTCAAATTCCATCCATGAATTTGGTTTTAAAGATGGAATGGTCCCTATATGATCAGATCTATAGCCTAAATCCTCCATTAATAGATACGTGTACCCCGCATCGATAACTGCAAATATTGAATCTGTTATTGAAGAAGGATCTTCTATAATTTCCTCATAGTATCCAATAGCATCTTCAAATTCTCTTAAATATAAATTACAATAATTCGCAAGGTCATTTGCTAATATTGATAATTCAGGAGAATTTTGAATAGTGGTGTTCATTAAGAAATATGTTTGTAATCCTTCAAAATCATCATTTACATGCTTCTCTATATTGAGGAGACATTTCATACTGGCTTTAGCATATTCTGTTTCTGGATAATAGGTTATAACATCAAAGAAATTCTGCTGAGCTTCGAAATAATTCTCAGATTCAATATTATCTTTTGCAGTCACATATAAAAGCTGAGCTTCATTAACATAACGGTTACCTCGATGATTCCAGACAGGTAAATAATCGTAATAAATTGAATCAGGGTATAGATAACCCGCAGGGCTATTGGGACTTCCCCAATAATTCATTTCAATATCATGTGGTCTACCAGAGTGATCTGAACAAGTTATATGATAATCATCATTGATCTTTATATCATTATAATTAATCCTTGTTGGAAAGCTATTATGAGATACTTTTATACCCTGATCATTATTACTAATACTCTGATAAGGAGAGGATTGATCACCTAATATGTAAATGTCTGAATTATTATCACCCATTATTCCATAAGTATTTTCGTGAAAGTCATTACTACCTAAAATATCTGCAATGCCGTGATATAAATATATAGCAGTTCCTTGATTATTCCCATCAATTTCATTATCTTCAATGAGATATGTAGAACCATATCCGGATTCATAAATGTAAACGCTAGTAGTTGTTTCACAATCGAATTCCGAATTCGTTATCTCATAATTAGGATAGGAATTAAGGTATATCGCAGCTTGTTGAATTTCATGCGTAAAAATACAACTATCAATTATAACCTTTTCAGTATATGAAGTAAACCCTGGCATAGTAGCTTCAACTTGGGTATCAGTGAAAACTACACTTGTTATAGTAAGATCCTCTCGATTATGATCAATTATTGAATAATCAAATTTACCTTCGTTAATAACTACATTTGTATCTTCTGCATAAAGAGTGCTACCAGTAAAAACGAGAGTGTAAAAAATTTTGTGTAAACCTCCCATGAACTAAAAATTGTCACGGGAGGAAATAAATGCAAGACAAAAAGAAAATTCAAGAGTTAGTTAAGAAGAAAAACTTCAAAGATCTCAAAGACGTAAACCAGTATTTAAAACAATTCTCAAAAGAAATCATCGAAACCATGCTTGAAAACGAAATGACAGAACATCTGGGCTATGAAAAGCATGATTAT
>LKUH01000406.1 GCA_001412425.1 Candidatus Cloacimonas sp. SDB | reverse complement strand
ATCAGCCAATCCAGGAACTTCTTCATGTATTCAATGAAATCTCTGGTAGGTTCGATATTCTTGGAGTATTGACGCAGCAGCGAGACCAGCGACTGCAGAGCAGTATCCTGCGGTGCTCTGGCATATTCTTTGAGAGCTTTGATTAAAGCCTTTTTCACAGCTATCCGAATCTCATCTTCTAGATTGGCAATCTCATCCAGCTCTTCATTCCATTTTTCCCGCTTGATCCAGTTGCGGACAGTTTTATCTGCCACACCATAGATGCGAGCCAAAGCCTTTATATCGGTTTCACCTTTGAGATAGAGCTTTTTGGCGGATTGTCGTTTAATCGTGTATTCTCGGCTGTTCATAGTTTTCCAAAACTTTAATCAAAGCACCCTTTTCTTTCTTGGTTAGATATTTGATGCCGGATTTCCCAAAATGTTGAGCAATGAAGCCATAGAGCCTTTCTTTACTCCAATCCGACAGTTTATACAAAGCCCAGATCTTTTTGCCTTGTGCGTCGAGTATTTCGTAAATTTGGGGAGTTTTTCCATGCAATATTAAATTGAGTTGAATAAGAGAAGACAGACTGAGCTTGCGAAGTGAGGTTCCATAACCGAGATCATGCATTTGATCATGCAGCTGATCAATTGTCATCCGGAGATCACTTTTAGCGAAGACGACAATATTTCTTCTCAGCTTCTTTGCATACTCAGCCTGTCTCTGGGTCATCATTATTCATTAAGAGGATCAACTTTATGATCTTCAAAATATTTATTCAGATCCTTGCCATGCACTCTAAGCTGTCCGTTATTCTTTAATCTAAAGGCAGGAAGCGGATCTTCAATATCTCTGATCAGCCTGTAAACAGTGCTGATATCAATCGAGAGTATTTCCGACACTCTCAGGGGTGTATAGCATCTTGTTTCATTAAAAACCTGCATATTTCTTATTCTCCTGTAATTAGCTAAACAAAATGGGCATCAGAGTCAAACAGTGATGCCCATAGTTACCAAAATTTAAGCGCAAAAGAAAACACTCCCGAATCAGGAGCTCAATATTCAAACTTCTTTAGTAACTATATTGCGCTGAAATTCAGCGATATAAGCTGGAATGGTTTGTTTTTGCCTGACCGCTTGTAGAAGGCAATATACTGTTTTGTGGAGGTTACCTGAATCGCTTCATCGATAAGCTGCATAGCCTGCTTCCAGTTCTTGTCTTTGATATTGTATTTGCGCAGGGCGAGGATTCTGTGTTTGGCGATCTCGCCTTTCTTATCCACTTGGAAGGCTTCATTGATAACTGCCTGCAGGTTTACGTTGGAATCCTGAGTCCAGCGTTTGAGACAATCATCGATCTTCTGTTTAGCTATTTGGAGCTTCTCATCAAATTCTATTCTCTCTCGGTTTCTGACTTCGATTTTATATTTACCGTCAAAGGATACCAGCTCCGCATTGCCTTTCCACTGCTCTCCATACTGCTCTGCTGTCTGAGCTAAATATTTATCGATCTCTTCTGCCATTCTCTGCTTTTCAAAGGCGATTTTATCATGCAGACGCGCTGCTCTGCCTATTACTCTATTAACCAGGTTGTGTCTCTTTACAATCTGAGGATCCAGTATCTTTGCCGGATATTCTCTGCCGTTTGCATCTTTAATAATTGTATCTCTTTTAGTCATTTCTACTCCTTCTGCATCATCACGCAATTTTTTTAATATGTCTTTATCTACCTTGCTGCCTACCAATACCAGATCCAACTTCTTTAAAATCTTATATTTCCCCTCTACCAGTCCGACCATGCCAATCGAACATAGCGCTGCCAGATATCTGGTTACTTTGCGTCTATCAGCTTTTAATACAGCTTCCAATTGCCTGGTACTGCTGTAATTGCCGGTTCTGAGTTTCTTTAACATATCATTCAGGAAATTAAGTTCATAATTGTAGCTGTTAACCGGGTTCTCCTCAATATAATCCAATTCTTGGACATAGATAGCAAACTTGCCATTGATAGACATTGGCAGCCTTTTGATCATGCCCATCTTCTTCATTTTTCCCAAAACTCTGGTAACCTGATTTTGAGTAAGTCCGGTTTCAGAGCTGACAATATCGGCACTGAAAGGTTTGCGAAAATACTCGATAAAATTTCTGACCTTTTTGAAATTTGATATCTCCATTTGTTCTCCTAATTAGATTGCTAAATTTTTCGCATCACGCAGTCCGATCTGAGCAAGATTATCGGTTTTGGCTATATTCTCTACCGAATATAATATTTTAACCAATTTCCGAATATTGCCCTTGGTCTTGGATGCTATATGTTTAATCAGATCCGTATCCAGTTCCACATCACAGATTTCTCTGCAAAGCAGATGAGTATCTTCCTGATCCAGTTTTCTGAATTCGCAGAAGAAATTACAGCGGTCAAAATAGTGACTGTCAGCTAATAAGAGTTTCTCTTTGGCATCTGCCATTCCCACCAGAACCACAATCGCAAGAGTCTCATCCACAATATCTCGAATACTACCTAAGATTTTCCTGGATTTAAAAGCATAATCGATCTCATCGATTATTATCACCGTATTAGGATAATTGTGCATAATCGTAAGCGAGCGGTTGAAGATTTCATTAGCAGTTCCTCTAAATCTCATTTTGGGCATGCCGAAGTGGAAGTGGATCATCTCAAGCAGTTTAATTGCGAAACTTTTAACTGTCATGGTAGCTTCCAGTCTCAGATAGATATAATCTTTCTGGATAGCTGTCTGCCTTGCAAATCTGCTTTTTCCAAGACCGGGAGGTCCGTAGATGAGACCCAGACCGACCATTTCGGTAACAGGTCTTTCATACAGATAACGAATCAATTGTTCTGCTTCTTTTACGTTTTGGGTTTTTACCAGCGCGTACTCTTTCATTTTGATCTCCTAAATTCCGATTTTATTAAATAATTTATCTAATGCTTTTATGCCTTGTTCTTCTTCACTAAGCCGCTGCGGTACTATCTTTGGTTCGTGTGATAGGTTTTCTATATTAACATCGGGATCGGCTGGTACGTTGTGCTGAATCAGCGGTGTATTGTTGAAAATCTTTTTGTTCATTTTAATATGGGGTATCATGAATTCGCTTGTGGCATCATCTACCTGCTTCCTGATGGCAGCAGAGCTTTCTTTAAGAGTCTTCTCAAGTTTGCGTTGGTGTGCCAGTTGTTTCTGCCACTGCCTTCTTACCATCGGCTTGTCTTTGGCTAATTCGACAAAGGGATGGCTAGATTTACGGGCAAATGCCTGACAGATCAGTTTCTCATCCTCATCATAAACCAGAATCGATCTCATATCCATCAAATCGTAGCGGAGGTAAACCTTCTTGCCCACAAACTGCATTAAATGGTCATTATAGAAGATGATGTTTGCCAGTTGAATACCGTTGGCATTTACTGTTCTTTGCTCTATTTTGAGCAGCATGAAATTAAGCTCTGAGCTTTCAATTTTACGATCTGCAGGAACCTTTGCCGCTTGAAATACTTCCAGAGGGGTTTTACCTGCCAGACCGCCATGAGGAGTTTTGCCATAATAATCTTGAATATAAACTGACATTAACTGTTTAGCTTGATCTAAGCTTAGTGGTTCTCGTCTGCGCAATGATTTAATCCACTTCTCGTTTCTCATTAAGAAAGCTGGTTTATCAGCTATGCCTGATCCCCTGAAGGTGTCCATATACCTTTCAAAATCTTCCTGAAAGGTTCTGAAAAATCTCTCTACCACTTTAGCTCTGGCATTATAGGCTTTGGCAAACTCAACTTCAATATCCAATCTGGGAAAGATACCGCATAACTCTTTCTCGAAATCGTGATTTTCCCATTTCTCATGAAATAATTTTGATTTGAAGGCTTTACCGTTATCCAGATAGACAAATTTTGGTTTTCCTCCCCAGTGCAGGATGCCGTTGCGAAGAGCCAATAATATGTGTTCTGAATCTTCAGAATTGGCAATTGAAGCGCCAACGGGATATCTCGATCCCCAATCAAAGAATAGAATCAGCATCATACGTTTAGGTTTACCTGAGATAGGATCGATAATATCAAATGCCAATTTGTGTCCATCCGCTACCCAGACGTCACCAACCTCTAATACTTCATCTCGCAGCAGGCTCAATATACCCTTATCCTTAGAGTATTTTTTACCTTTGCGCAGAAGATTCCACTGCTGGCTATGCTCGTCTCTCCAGCTTTCTACCCACCTGCGCAGAGCTCTCTCGCTGGTGGGAGATTCGATTGCCTTCAATCTATGCAGCTGCTTCAGCTTCCTGATGGCAGAACCGATTTTTATTTTATTGGCATCCAGCAAAAGTCCTAACAGGAAATTCTGTTCAACTTCAGTAGCTTTTTTGTAAGAAGATGCTTTGGATAATCTTACCAGTGATTTGAAGTCTCTATCGGATTCTTCATAAGTTTTAAGCCAGATTCTAAGAGTCCTTTCTGTTCTTCTGCCTTCCAGTTTATAAAGTTCAGGAAGCAGATATCCGCTGTTATATGCTTCTAAAATATCACTTAGGACTTTTATCTTAGCATCGCCGTTCTTAAATTCGGTAAGAAGTTTTTCGCAAAGAGCAGCTTTTAACTGAGCTCGATACAACTCATGCTCGGGTACTTTGATTGATGGTGTTAAATCAGGAATTGTCGGATCATATTTCACTACCTCAGCTTCAGCTACTTCCGGTGGTTTCTTTTTTCTTTTAGAAACAGCTTTTTCGGGAATCTCATTTTCCGGTACTAAGAAGTAAATCTGACGACCACCCTTTTCCAGCGGCTTCATTTGGGACTTCCAGCCTTTCCGCTTCGCCTGCCTGTATGCAGAGGATCTACTGATTGAAAAGCATTGTTGTATACCATCGAGTGATAATTCTCTGCACTTCATAATCATCTCACTTCGCAATGTTGAAGTTTGCGTCTCTTGATTCTCTGGTCTATTTTGCCTATTTCAGCTAATTCAGGTTGCAAAATCTGCAAAAATTCCTCTCCCCGATTCATTCCCATCCCTCCATTTATAAAATAATCTAAAGTTCTTCTGGAAATATCCATTTGACGTGCTAAACCAATGGTAGTAATACTTTTAAGTGCCATAGCCGCTTTGATCTCTGCTGGTTTGTAGGGTGATCTCATATGCGCCTCCTATTTTTTTATTGACATTCTTCGCAATGTTGCAGTACATGTCGTATACGAAGCGATAAAATGATATTCCTGCGAAGCAGTCAAGGAAAAACTGCCATCATTCGCAGTCGCTTGCGGTAAAAGAATTTAGCTGTTTTTAAGGGCAAAATAGGAGATGAAATGGATATGAAAGACAGGCTGGTTGCTTTTCTAAATGTGCTGGGAATAAAGAAATCCGAGTTTGCAAAGGCTATTGAGGTTACTCAGGGCAATGTTTCCGATTGGGTCAATCGCATAAAACCCAGCAAGCCTTCCCCACCCGCTATGGCTCGCATCAATGAAGTATATGGACTGAATCTTAACTGGTTAATAACCGGTAAGGGTGAAATGTTTATTTCTGGCTCTGATGGAAAGTTGGTAGGTGGAAAAAATGAACAGGGAGTTTCTGAATTATCGGGTAACGGATTTGCCAGAAAATACAAACTGAATCCTTTTGAATCCAGAAACATTACTTTACCTATTTATGGAGAGATTGCAGCAGGTGATCCGATAGAATCTCATGATAAAGAACCTATGAAGTATATTGAGATTCCCAGAGCTTATTTATCCGATCAGGAAAAAAGTTATTGCGCCTTAAGAGTTAATGGTAATAGTATGACTCCCAGGATATCCGATGGTGATATTGTGATAATTCATGAAACTCCGGATATGGGAAAATTAGATGGTAAAATCTGTGCCTGTCAAACACCGGATGGTATTACACTCAAGAAAGTCCAGTTTAATCCTGAGAAAAAACGTGTAATTCTAAGACCTTTAAATCAGGAGTTTGATGTGATAATCCTTGATGAGTATGAACTAGAGACTTTTAGAATATTAGGAGAGATGGCATTATTGTTTAGAGTTGTATAAATGGAGAAATTATGTCAGAAATTACATACCAAGAATTTATGGAAAAAAGAGATAAATATACAAATGATATTTTAAGCTCAGATTCCACAAAGAAAGTTATATTAGCAGGTCCAGGAACAGGAAAATCTCATTTATTTAAACAGGTATGTAAGGATAATTTAGTAAAAGGTAAGGATAAAAATCTGGCATTATCATTTATAAACGAATTGGTTAATGAATTGAGAAAAGATTTATACGGTTTAGCAGAGGTACACACTTTACATAGTTTTGCAAAGAGTTTATTCCCCGGTGTTAATAAAATGTCTATGAAACTATGTGAAATCATAAAGGATGAATATTCGATTTTTACTGGTTTAGATGTAGATTTTAAGGAAATTCTCTGTAAAATGCTAACTGCTGATAAAGAACTATCTTTTTTTTCTAAAAGGAGAAAATATTATCGCTCTGTAGGACCCGATTGTACAATCTATGGACTTATAAAATATTGGGAAGTAAACCCTAATAAAATACCTTCTTATTCACAAATCTTGGTTGATGAATACCAAGATTTTAATAAATTAGAAATTACATTCATTGATATGTTGTCCCAGAAAAGTCCTATTCTTGTCGTAGGTGATGATGATCAATCTTTATATGATTTCAAATATGCATTACCAGATATTATTAGAGAACGATACTCAGATGGATCATATAGTAGCTTCTCTCTTCCCTTTTGTTCAAGATGCACAAGAGTAATAACTGACGCTTTTAATTCTTTTGTAAATAAAGCTAAAGAAAATGGTTTTCTCAAAACAAGAGCTGATAAAGAATTTTTATATTTTCCCTCTAAGGATAAAGATAAAATATCTGAAGAGAATCCTAAAATAATTGTAAATACTAAAATATTTGATTCTAAAATTTCGTATTGTATAGAAAATGAAATCAAGAATATATACAATAATTACGAAAAAGATTTTACAGTTTTAATCATATGCCCTTTGAAAGATCAAATACTTAGATTATCAAAAGCTCTAAGGAAAAAAGGATTTGTTGATGTTAGAGAACCAAAATCTGAGAATTTTAGCTACTTAGTTGAAGGATTTAAACTGTTATTAGAGGATAAAGACAGTAATTTGGGTTGGAGGATCGTGTCGAAAGAATTGATACAGGAATCTGATAATAGTAATTTTAAAACAATTCTGGAAAACACTATATCTGATCCGACATTATTATTCAAAGAGGTTGTTAAGAAAATCGATAAAGATTTATTTAAGAAAATAAGATTTATTCGAGCTGGTTTAAATAAGATAATAAATAATAATGAAATTAAAGAGGAAGATTTTAATCAGATACGTGATGTTTTTAAGATTGATAAACTAGCAATGCTTTCAATATATTTAAAAAAGTTTT
>LKUH01000405.1 GCA_001412425.1 Candidatus Cloacimonas sp. SDB | reverse complement strand
TTCCCCTGGTGAATTTTAATATTCAGATTTTGTTCAGTCAGTTTAAGTTTCAACAAATTAAATGTGTCATTACAGGATTTTCGGTTGTTTTCAAAAACATTCCTGATATAATGAGGAGTCAGTATAGCTTCAGTAACGCCCGATTCATTAAGTTCCGCAAGTTCGAGCAGGGCGTCTTCCAGCGTTTCTGCCCCATCATCACAATAGGGAAGTATATGAGTGTGAATATCAATCATTACGTTTTACAGAATGGATTGCATCAGCAAAAGCCCTGATCAATTGGGGATCAGATTTTTCTTCCAGAATATTTCCTGTGACAATAAAATCAGCACCAGCTTGAGCTTTTTCTCTGGCAACTTCTGGAGTTCTTATTCCTCCACCCAGTATTATGGGAATATCTATGTTCATCCTGATTTTTTTGATCATTTCATTTTTAACAGGTTTTAAAGCACCGCTTCCGGCATCCATGTATACAATTTTCATACCGAGATACTGACCTGCCAAAGCATGGGCTACAGCAATATCCGGTTTATTTCTTGGTATAGGAAAGCTGCTGCTCATGAAATTAACCGAAGTATTTTCACCTGAATCTATCAGCATATATGCCGTACCTATGGCTTCCAGACCATATTCTTTAATTTGGGGGGCTGCTCTTACCTGTTCGCCAATAAGCATTTGAGGATTTCTGCTGGAAACTACTGATAGAAGCAGTATTGCATCGGCATACCTGGAAACAAAATTGAAGATTCCGGGAAAGATCAGAACTGGTATCTCAACATTATCTTTTATCGCTTTTAAGTTTTTTTCAAAATTGTTTGTTAACATTAAACTGCTGCCGACCAGAATTCCATCGGCTCCATTATCCTGACAGAGCTTTGCAGTGTAAATCGCCTGTTCAAGATCTATTTTATCGGGATCTATCAAGCACAGGTAGCTGGCTCGGTTTTGAGATAGAGCGATTAATTTATCGTAAACTTTCATATTAATTTCCTATTAAAAATATTATTAATAAAATCAGCATATCTAGTTTTAATAATGAAGATGATTTTGAAAAAGCTGTTTTACTGTCAATATTTGAATAGAGATAGATCAAAATTAATGTCAGTGGTAATGTTATGAGTAACAGGCTTAGGATAAATGTTGTAAGGGACAGATAATTCAAATACTTAAGATAACCGAACAGTAAAGTGATACCAAGGGATAATATTAAGCTTATCACCAAAGCAACTTTCTTTCCAAGTTTGATAGCAATAGAGTTCACACTGAATTTTTTATCACCAGTTATATCTTCTGCATCTTTTACTATTTCGCGTATAAGGGTAAAAAGAAATGCGAATAAGGCGATCGGAATAATATTAGTGAGATTTCCGGCTGAAAGGCCACCGTAAATAAAGCAACTGGCAGCGCTATAGGAGACAATTAGATTTCCGATTATCAGAGTTTTCTTGAACTTTATGGCATAAAGGTATAAAATCACTGAATTGGAAAAAGCCAGTAGAATACAAAAAATATTAATAGTGAAATAACTGAGAATAATACCTGTAATAAACAAAAGAATCGCATATAAATAAGCAGCTTTAGGGCTTATCTGGCCTGAAGGGATCATGCGCTGAGGCCGGTTAACTCTATCGATCTGCCGATCAAAAAAGTCGTTAATTACATATCCGGCTGCAGCTATGAGGCTGGCTGATAAAATGGCAAACAGGATTCGAAAATTGAAAGGAATACTATTTCTGAATAATGCTCCAAACAGAATGGTGAGAGAAACGAAAATAAGATTGAAGGGTCTTAATATAGCTAAATAGGGCATTACTATGGTAATCGGTCCTTGATCATATTAACGAATTCAAGCAGTATATCGTTGCTTTTCATATTTTTGATCAAATTATGAGAATCTCTGAGTAATTTTTCGGCAGTCTTTTTAGATTTTTCCAGTCCCATCAAGTTTGAATAAGTTGCTTTACTATTTCTGATATCTTCACCAGGTTCTTTTCCCAGGATCTCAAAGCTGCCTACTTCATCTAAGATATCATCAACAATTTGATAGGCAAGACCGAGGTTCAGGGCGAAATTACCCAGAGTGATTGTTACATTTTCTTCAGCTTCAAAAGCTGTACAGGATAGTTCCATGGCTGCTTGCAGTAGTGCTCCCGTTTTTTTTAAGTGGATATACCTTAGAGTATTTATATTTATCTTTTTCTTAACTGATAAAATATCTACCGCCTGCCCTCCGATCATACCTCTGGTTGAAACTGCTCTGGTCAGAATTTTTACGCATTTAAGGGCAATATCTCTACTTTTAAGTTCAGTTAAGACCTCAAAGGCTTTGGTTATCAGCGCATCTCCAGCCAGTAAGGCAGTTGAAACTCCGTATTTTATATGACAACTTGGTTTTCCTCTTCTTTCACTGGAATTATCAATACTTGGCAAATCATCATGCACAAGTGATGCTGTATGGATTAGTTCAAGGGCACAGGCAATTGGCAGCAATCTTTCCAGGCGGTTAATATTTTTTCTGCCATTTAACATTTCATAAGAAGCAAA
>LKUH01000404.1 GCA_001412425.1 Candidatus Cloacimonas sp. SDB | reverse complement strand
ATTGCGTGAAATCCAATATGAGGAATTTACACACAAATTTGGACTTGACTTCGTCCCCTATTAGCAATTTTATAAGTCTATATAATAAAAGACATAATAAGAATTATTGAATTTCCGGGATAAACTATAAAATTTCGGAATTGAAATTGCGCCGAAAGTCAGACATTATTCATGTTATTAAAATATTGGTAAGAATACATTCATAAATATCCAATTCACTATATACCAATATAATATGTCTCCATGCCAAAAAGACAGATTTATTATCATCTATATTAGGTTTTTAGTATATACGGGTGCCCGCTTAAACCCGAAAAAAAAAGAGGAGGAATTCGATGAACAGTGTAAAAGAAATCGTTATTATAGCAATCATTCTTTTATTATTAAACCTATCATATGCGACTATGACTAAATTTACTGGTAGAGATGGGAAGACTTATGATTGTTATACTTTTTCTGGGGAAAAACCTTTGAATTATGAATCCAGACATCATGATATGAATCCAGAAAACACAAGAGATGTTGTGACTATTGATACAGTTCCAGCTTATGACTGGAGTTATGGATGCTTCCCAACCGCTGCCGCAATGTATGCTGGCTATTATGATCAGCTACCCGATTATGAAAATATCTATACTGGGCCAACAAATAATGGAGTAGCTCCACCGACAAATGTGGTTTGGGGAAGTGAAGAATGTCCGTTAGCTGCAACGAAACAAGGCTTGGATGGATTAACAAGCTATGGACATGTTGATGATTATTGGGACTATTTAGGCAGTAATAATGATCCTTATGATGGAAATTGGCCCGAACATGTATGGGCTGATTGTTTAGGGGATTTTATGGGATCTAATCAAGCTACTTGGAATGTAGCTGATGGAGAAACTAGTATTTATTTTGGAACAGATGGATTACCTTTATATAATTACACGGATTGTGAATTTGAAGATGGCAAAATAGATGGCTGTCATGGCATAAGAGATTTTTTTGCTTCTAAGGGCTATGATTTGGGAACTAATTACACACAATATATCGAAGAATGTGGGGAATTATTCGGATATACATTTGATCAATATAAGGAAGAGATTGATGATGAGAATCCAGTTTTATTAGTATTAGACGGACATATTGTTGTTGGATATGGATATAACACTGACTCTTCTGATAATATAGTCTATATAAGAAACACTTGGGATCATTCTTTCGATACTATGATTTGGGGAGGTAATTATTATGGCTACCAACATATTGGTGTAGTGGTATTAAATTTTGATTTATTTACTCCTATACCTATATTCAGAATTGAACCATTATATTTATATATATCTAAATATAGTGGATTCTGTGAGGTAAATGTTTATAATGATGGCGGCGCTGGGATAATGCTTTGGGAAGCAACTTTAGAAGATAACCCGGATTGGATACAAATTACTACAGGACATTCAGGTCAAAATGATGGAATTGTTACTCTGCAATTTGAAGATCTTCCTGAAGGAACATGTAGGGTAGCTGAATTAAATGTTACAACTACTAATCTAGATGAGAATCAAAGTGATACTTGTGTAATTATTCAAAATGATTACGACGGAGACGTTTATTATAATGAAAATTTGCCTAATCAAATTCAGAACGCCATTGATGAAGCAAATGAAGTTTCTAGTCCAATGATCTATGTACATGAAGGAGAATATATAGACAATATTGATTTCCTTGGTAAGAATTTAAAAATTATTGCGGTAGATGGTCCTGAGCTAACATCTATTCAAGGAGCTTCCGAATTACCCTCAGGACTTCCTGTCGTAACTTTTGCTAACGGAGAAACGGATGTTGCAGAGTTAAGAGGATTTACCATACGAAGTGGAACTGATAATAGAGCAGACGCAGAATATGGTGGTGGAATTTTAATCAGCAATAATTCCTATCCAACTTTAGAGAATCTAATAATTGAAAATAATAACGTTAATGTACATGGTGGTGGTATAGCCATAATTGATTCTCATCCAGAGCTAACAAATATTGTAATAAGAGATAATTCTGCTGGTCGAGCTGGTGGAGGTATTTACTGCGAGAATTCAGCACCTTCATTAACAAATATCACTGTAACAAATAATATAGTCGATGGTGTTAATGATTGCTATGGTGGAGGTATTTATTTATTAGAGTCTGATCCGGAAATCAAAAATACCTGTATTTCATATAATGTTGTAGTAGGATCAAATAGCAATCGTGACTCCTGGGGCGGAGGAATATTCATGGAATATTCTAATCCTCTACTCGAAAATCTTACAATATATGGAAATTATGCCGCTGATACTGGTGGTGCTGTTTTTTGTACAAATAATTCAAATCCAATAAT
>LKUH01000403.1 GCA_001412425.1 Candidatus Cloacimonas sp. SDB | reverse complement strand
CGTTCCGTAATATCCTTTACCAGGAAAAAATCACCTGTTCTATTATCATATTTATCTTTCATTGTTGTTGTAACAACTTCGCCTATTTTAACTTCTCCCTGTTTAGTTACACATTCTAGTTCAAAGGGTATAAGTTCTTTATCATCCTTAATTTTCTTATATTTTTCCAGCATTGTTCTACGGCTTTCTTTAGTAAAAAAGGGTAATTTCACAACATTTTCACCAATAAGTGTCTTAGTATCGTAACCCAGCCATTCCTGAATTCTGGAATTAACATCTATTATATTTGAGTCAATATCGGTAAGCATAATGGCTTCCGGAGAGATTTCAAACATATTCTTATATCTTTCTTTATTTTTTGCTGCTTCTTCCTGTGTTTTGATCAGGTCGGTAATATCATCAAAACTTTCTATACCTCCAATAATATTTCCTGCTTTATCACGCAGGTAGTCTGCATTTTTGGAAATAATTTTAATCTCACCGCTTTTTGTTCTAATTTTACTTTGCTTTCTGATAAGTGGTTTGGGAGTATCGGGGTCAAAAAGATTACAACCCTTATTGCAGGGTTCATCAGTAAAAATTCCACAGCTCTTACCTATTACTTCTTCGGCTTTATAGCCGGTAATTTCAGCGATCTTGTCATTCCAGCTGGTTATTATTCTGTCTGTATCCAACGTAAATAAAGAACTGGGCACCAGCCGATAAAGCAACTCTGCTTTGTCTTTTTCTTCCTGAAGCTCAGCCTCTGCTTTTTTTCTCTCGGTGATATCAAGAGTATATTCAATCATTTGGGAAACTTCGCCGTCTTTATTAAGAACCGGGAAGCCATGTACTTCAATATTTCTTTTTTCTCCATTTTGATAATGAATGTGTTCCACAACAACAGGCTTTCTGGTTTGCTTAATTATTTCGAGAGGACAGGGATGATCTTTTCCAGAGCAGGGTTCCAGAGAATTGTGGGTTAAGGAATGACAGGTAGTTATGGAAGTGACGCCTTTTTTTCTGGCAGCAGAATTGGAGATCATGATAGAATAATTTTTAACATTAATCACATAAAAGGGATGCTGTAATGAATCAATAACATTTCCCAAAAAAGCATTCTGCTCTTTTATTGTTTTCTGAAATTCCTTTTTCCGAGTGATGTCATGAGCCATACCTTCAATCGCAACAACTTTTCCTTTATCATTATAGATCGGAAATTCCGAAACTTCCAGGGTTATTATTTTTCCATTTTTATGTTTGATCTCCACCTCAAATGTAGGTTGCTGTTTGCCTTCTATACTGAGGTCAGTAAAGCGTTTTGCCAATTTATTCACCGGGTTGTTCGTAAAATAATTTTTTACATTTTCCTGATAATCCTTTTTGCTGTATCCCAAAACTGTTTCTACCGAGTCGCTGGTGAACAGATATTTTTTTTGGGTATCATGAGTAT
>LKUH01000402.1 GCA_001412425.1 Candidatus Cloacimonas sp. SDB | reverse complement strand
AAATGGCACGCCCGTAGGGGATTAAATTCGCTTACGCAAATTTAATTCAGAAGTTTCCTGCGTAAACTTCAGGGAACCAATAGGTTATAAGCATACCATTATTCCATTCTGCATTTATTGTAATCAGGGGGTTCGAATCCCCACTGGATTCTGCAACAAATTCAGCATTTGTAACTCGTAAAAAATAATTCGTAGTTGATATAAAATGGCACGCCCGTAGGGATTCGAACCCCAAACCTTCTGATCCGTAGTCAGATGCTCTATCCAATTGAGCGACGGGCGCGTCTAGTTGTTAAATCTCCAGTTCGCTTTTCTGTGTCAAGTTTATTTCCTTCCTTTCAGGCTCTCAGGATGATTTTTTTATTACTCTTGACATCACACTTCAGCAAAATTTTTCTTCCCCGCAGTGAGGAGCAATGAATAAGAATATTTTAATCGTTACTACAGGTGGAACCATAGCGATGAAATTCGATGAAAATTTCGGTGTTCTTCCTAATAATGAACTTGTTCAGATGCTGAAATCTTTCCCTCAGTTAAGTGATATCGCTAAAATTGACGTTTTTGAATTTACCAATATTCCCAGCCCTTACATCACTCCGGAGATCATGCTGGACCTGGCAAAACTGGTAGAGAAAAAACTGCCCTCCTACGATGGAATTGTGATAACTCACGGTACAGACACACTTGAAGAATCAGCATATTTCCTGGACCTTGTCCTGAATTCCAAAAAACCGATCGTCTTTACTGCCGCCATGCGGAGTGGTTCGGAACTTGGTCTGGATGGACCCCGTAATATTGTCGGTGCAGTCAGAGTGGCAACCGCTGAACAATCCCAGGATCGAGGAGTTCTTGTCGTTATGAACGATGAGATAAATTGTGCCCGGGATGTCGTAAAAACCGATTCCGGAAAAACCGATGCTTTTGCAACTCCGGATTACGGCTTACTCGGCATCATAGATCCGGACAGAATTGTCTATTACCGAGACCGGATCATTAAAGAGTACCTTCCTGTTAATAAAATAGAAACAAATATAGATTTGATCAAATGTGTAGCGGGTATGGGGACTCATCACATTGAAAGTTCCATAAATAAAAAAGTTAAAGCTCTGGTATTGGAAGCTTTCGGCAGAGGAAATATACCCCATTCCATAATTCCGGCTATAAAGGAAGCACTGAAAAAGGAAATTCTGATTGTGATAACATCTCGAACTTATACAGGCAGAGTTATACCTGAATATGGTTATGAAGGCGGAGGTAAAAATCTGCAGGATATGGGAATTATTATGGGAAATGATCTTAAAGGCACAAAAATGAGATTAAAACTGATGATCCTTTTCGGTAAATACAATGATACTTCCAAAGTCAGAGAATATTTGGAAGTCAATCAATATTAGGAAATTGCATGTTAAGAATATTGGAAATTATTGAATATTATTTTGCCCATCATTTAATTTTCAGTGCAGGTTTATTACTGATATCTGGTTACATTTTCGGGCAGCTCTGTGAAAAAATTAAGCTTCCTGCCATAACCGGATATATTCTGGCGGGAATAATAATCGGCAGATCAGGCCTGCGTTTGATTCGGGCTGAAAATCTTGAAATACTGAATGTACTGTCCGAAATAACTCTATCCTTCATAGCTGTAATAATCGGTGGAGAATTTTCCTTTTTCAAACTGAAGCTCTATGGGAAAAAAATAATTGTTCTCACTTTAGTTCAGATGTTCTTGACATTCGGTCTTGTTTCAGCCGGCCTTTTATTATTAAGATTACCCGTTTATGTTTCTTTTCTATTAGGTGCCATAGCAGCTGCAACCGCACCTGCAGCCACGGTTGTAATTGTTGAAAAACTGAAAGCCAAAGGTGAATTTGTCGATTATTTATATGGTATTGTAGCACTGGATGATGCTGGAACGGTAATACTATTTTCACTGGCATTTGCTCTATCTGCCTCAATGATTTCCGGTGTGGAAACTGCTTTCTCCCATTCTATTATTCATGCTTTTCTCGAGATTTTTTATTCACTTCTTATCGGTCTTATCGGTGGGTTTATCATTCATTACAGCGTGGCCAAAAAACGCAATCTTAACGAAATTAAGATCATAACTCTGGGAATACTATTTATGACAACCTCCATTGCCATAAGCCTTAAACTCTCTCCCCTGATTGCCAATATGACAGTTGGAATGATCCTTATCAACCTCAGCAAAAAGAATATTAAGATACTCAGATCACTGGAACCTCTCACTTCTCCCCTATACGCAATTTTTTTTGCTATTGCCGGTGCTGAATTAAGCCTGGAGGTTTTCAAAGATACATCTGTTATTGTTGCTGGAGGAATTTTTATCTTCCTGCGGGCATTGGGAAAATATTTCGGAGTATTCTTAACCGGAACTGCCTATAAACTTCCTAATAAAATCAGAAAATATCTGGGATTGAGTTTGCTTCCCCAGGCAGGTGTTGCCATAGGTCTTGTTCTTTTTGTTCAGGGTTCGCCCGCTATTATTAATTCTTCAGAAACAGTCCAATTGGAAATTTCCAAAATGATTAATATCGTCCTGATGTCTGTCTTCTTTAATGAACTGGTGGGACCGCCCTTATCCAAACTGGCTATTATGAAAAATTTACAGAGACGAAATTAATATGATCCGGAGGATAAATGGATTTAGCTAAGATTATTAAACTAGAATGCTGTGATATTGATTTTAAGGCACAGGATAAAAATGATGCCCTACTCAAACTTGCCGCCCTGCTTAAGCATAATGACAGCCTGAAGGATACCTCACAGGAAAAGATCTTTCGTTCCCTTAAAGAACGGGAAGAAATGGGTTCCACCGGTTTTGGAAAAGGCATTGCCATTCCCCACTGTCGCTTAGAAGGGCTGAATGAATTTGTTATAGGCTTAGCAGTTTGCAGTAAAGGGGTGAATTTTGATTCTCTGGATAGAAAGAAAACAAAATTATTCGTAACTATTGTCGGACCTCTCGAAGACAGATCCGGACATCTGCAATTACTAGCTAAAGTTTCCCTGATCCTTAAAGATAATATCGTGGTTGAGAACCTTCTGAAAGCTAAAACCAAGATAGGATTGTATGAAGAATTCTTCAGGAATATTCAGAATGGATCTACTGAAATTCAAAAAAATGGCAACGACAAACTCATGATCCTGATTGTAAAAGATGAAGATATTATGGAAGATATTACTGAAATATTCATTGAGTTTGGAATTCAGGAATCAACCATTATCGACACGCAGCAAATGGAAAATCTTCTATCTAAAGTACCCCTGTTCATGGGCTTTTTCAATTTCACAGGAGATAAAAACCCTTTCAGCAAAGTTGTTCTAATCAGGATCAACCAGGGTTATATCAATGCTATTATAAAAAGCATTGAAGCCATTTTCGGCGATCTCAATTCATTTTCGGGATTAAGCCTTATGGTTCTGGATCTTTTAACTTATAAAGGTTAATTTTTTTTACAATTAAAAAGAAAAAGCCCCATCCGCGGATGGGGCTTTTTATTATCTGTTACCCTGGAATCAGACTGATTGCTGTCCAGCCTTGATCCAGACTATTTTAACATTATCATTTTCTTAGTACTGGAATATTTATCTGTCGTTAAAGTATAGAAATATATTCCGGAAGAATTCAGCTGACTATTCCAGACATAATTATGCCTTCCATGCTTGAACTTTTTGCTTTCCACGATTTGTCCCTTCATGTTGAAAATGGTCAATGTTCCTTCTTCTCCTTCTGCAATAGAGAATTTAATAGTTGTTACAGGATTGAAAGGATTAGGATAATTTCCCATTAACAATGTAACTTCCGGTATAATCGGATCATCACTGCCAACATCTGGTAGGGTGGTGAAAGACCATTCCAGAGCTG
>LKUH01000401.1 GCA_001412425.1 Candidatus Cloacimonas sp. SDB | reverse complement strand
TTTTAAAGACCAAATTACCAAAAAAGTTGCCGCTAATGTTTTGAGCGTGCTGCGGGAATCGTTCAGCGAACGATTCAGGGCAGAACGCAAAATTTAAACCCAAAGCTAAAAACAATTTGCTCAACACGAAAATCCCCCGCAGACGCTGTGTTACAAGCAACTTATAGCCTTTATCTCAAGTACAGAATTTTAGAAATAACATGGTTCCTATTTTGTTTTAAACTTACAAAGTAAACACCACTGGGGACAGATTTATTATTGTTATTTTTACCATCCCATGAGAATTCATGAACTCCCGATTCTAAAATTCCGTTGTGGAGTGTTTTTATTCTTTGACCTTTTATATTATAAATTACGAGTTCTGTTTCCTGATTTACCGGAAGTGTGAAATGAATTGTTACAAAATGACTACGACCATAACCTGACAGATGAAAAGGATTCGGGAAACAGGTAAGACCATAGTCAGATAGTTTAATTAGATCGTCTGAAAAGCCAACTCCCTGCCATTCGTATGCTCCAATATCGATATAATCACCATAAATCCTAGGATTACCGGCAAGATCATATTCTGGTAAATTCAAGCCTGTAGTATCTGGTGTCCCGCTATCTATAGCTGGTGAATCGTATAAAAGTTGATATGATAATGGGTCTTCCGGATCACCTTCGATAAAACCGGGCTCCAGACCAAGAATACCTTCTTCCCAGTTATATTCAACACTGTATTCACCAGGACCTGCAATATGAATGATAGCTGGTTCAGTACCGCCATCAATAATACTGTGAGACAAGTTTACGTACATGGGATGATCCGAATGACTATCACTGAACAGCCAGGGAGTGTTGTTATCGTATATTATGCAGTTTCTTATGTTGATTTCATTATTATTATCAAAAGTTAGCACTGACCCATATCCGCTATTACATGTAATTGTATTATTAAAGAAATCAATATTAGAATTGTTATTAAATATAATATGTGATAAAAACCAAAAATCACTGTCCACTTCATTATTAATAAAAAGGCAATTAGTAATTTTCGCATAATCAATATTATAAATTGATAAACTTATACCTCCATCATTATCAGAATATATTGAAGGTTGATTATCTGAAAAAATTAGATTATTAAGATACACATTAGCATGATTATCATAAACTGTACCTAATTTAATTGCTCCAAGCCCTTTATTATCAAAAAAAATAGAATTAGTTATTTTACAGTCTGCATTGTAGTTTCTTATTGCTTCTCCATCCCCATCATAATTAAAAATTTTAATATAGTCGAAATTTGATCTTGAGTACTCAGAAAATACAGCATATCCTAAATATTCAGACGTACAATTACTTAATGTCATTGATTTTACGCTGTAGTTATCATCATAATAAGCATAAATCAGATTACATTCAGGATAAGGATCAGTAAGAAAAATCTCATTCATCCCGGCACCAACCACGCTGACATTAGCTCGCATATTCAAGGGGAATTGCTGATCATTAAGTTCCGGTGAATAAATACCAGGAGCCAGATAGATATTGCGGGGGTGCAGGCTGTCTGCTTTGATCCTGGTCAAAGCCCATTGAATTGTTTTGAAAGGTTCAAAAGCACTCAGCCCACTGTTATCATCATCTCCATCTGACGAAACATAAAGATCAGCCTCGATCTGTGGTTGCCATTGATGCTGGATATCAAGCTCAAGATTGGGAAATTGAGAAACATAATTCCAGTCAGGATCAATTACTGTGAGAGTATCAACATGAATATTTGTAATTGGTATATGATTCTCAGCAATATAAATATCTGCAGCATAACCAGCAGTATTGTTATATATACTACAACGATTTTCTGAATTAAATATTGGATAAGAATTTTCTGGATAAGGCGCTCTCCGAAATATAGTTAATCCTCCAGCATTTTTAAAAGCATGGTTTTGTTTTATAATTAGTCCTTCAAAACATGCATTGCTTGAGGATATTGAAATTCCAGCTCCGAATATTGCTGTATTATTAATTATCTTTAAATATTTCAAAGAAGGTGAAGAAAAATCAACATAAATTCCCGCTCCTTCATCTAGATCGAAAATAGTGATAGCAAACCCATTTTGAATAGTAAATCCCATTAAAACAGCATCATTGGTCTCATTGTTCTCAAATGTAACCACTCTTCCGTTGAAGTTGGCATCTATTATTGTATTGTATATATAACTTTCATCTCCCGTTGTAAGCAATAGACTGGCAACAACAATGTTCTTACCATTGAAGTTGATGTTCTCATAATAAATGCCCGGATATACAAGTAAAGTATCACTTTCCACGGCAGCCTCGATACCTGCCTGGATAGCGATGAAATCGCCGGTGCCGTTAATGTCAACAATGATAGTATTACATAAAGTATTTGTCGCATATAATAATAGTAATATGATCAAAGAAAATATATACCTCATCTTCTGGAACTCCTAATAAACAAAAAGCCACACACAAAATGTGTGTGGCAATGTTTTTTCCAAGATTTATTTCAGCAGCGTCATTTTTTTGATATCTGTCTTACCTTCACAAGTAAGTTTATAAAGGTAAATCCCACTGTTTACAGGTTTATCAGAAGCATCTTTCCCATCCCACTCGATCTCATGAATACCTTTTAGTTGTATTTCATTTACCAGAATTTTCACCCTCTGCCCTTTGATGTTATAAACAGCAAGTTCCACAGGTGAATCTTCTGGAAGAGAATATTGAATGGTTGTTTCAGGATTAAAGGGATTAGGATAATTTGCCATCAATTTAAATGGATAGACTACTTCATTATTGTCAAAACTGACGTATGTTAACTCGTAAGGCATCAAATCCAGTTCTTTTGTGATGTACTGGTTAAGTCTTTCATCATATACTTTGAAATTTCTCTTTTCAACATAGTTCCTATCACCAGTATAGAACTGGAAGGTATATTCTCCCCGATTCTCTTCAGGCACGAAGGCAAGTATCTGCAGAGGAAATTCTTCAACCTGTGCGGCGCCTATGCATTCATCATTCAGAAATACTCCGACTTCTTCGATGTCAAGATCATCTAAAGATTCAATAACAATCGGGGTATAATCATAAGTTTCCTCGTATGTGAATGCTTCTGTCATGGTTCTTTCTCTGGGTTCTATCGAACCACCACTTTGTCCCCAGATAAAGGAACAGTCTTCATTGACCTTAACGATATACAACTTTCCATAGATAAGGGAACATCTTTCGGGAGGAATACCGCCTACTTTAGCTACGAACCAATCCTCCGAAGCACAATTGACGAATTTATCCCAGATCGGAGCAAAGGCATCGGCTACACCCATTGGTTCTTCAAGGAAATATCCCAGCCAGTTATAACCTTCTTCAAGTTGCATCACTGTATCATCTGCCTGTTTTGTGCCTGGCACGGGTATTTCAACATCATAAGATGTCCTGATCTTATAGCCTTGTGTAGAGATTAAAATTGGAAGATCAATAGACCATTCACCATTGTACCATTCATTATTATAATTGAAATATTGAAGGTTAAAATAATCTGTCTGTTCTTCAACAGGAGCAAGGACATATTCCGCTTCTTCACCTTCATCAACTATATCCCTATCTACCACTGGGAAAGAACGCCAGCGAATGCGGCTGCTGTTGGCAACTACCTTGTGATAATCGTGTTCCATAGCAGGAAAACAACCCATATCGGAGGGAGTGCCATCATTATCAACTTGGGAGGGATTGCCACTATCTATACAGGGGCTGATGGCATCGCTGTCCCAACGGAGTTCATAATTTTCATTGTTCGGATTTATAAATAATGGATCCGCATCGATATTACCTGTTCCATTATGACCATCCTCAATATCACTGTATTCAACTATTAGAGTACCACTGGAACAATCAATTTGAACATCATTTCCATAAATAATTGAGTTTGAAATAGTACTTGTCCCATTAAAAGAATTACCAATATCAACCCCAATGTCTGTATTATCTGCAATTGTACAGTGATTTATATACATATCTAAGTCTGTAAGTAATCCAGTGCCATTTGAGTATAATAGGCTGTTTTCAATCTGGATGCATTGTCTATCAGCAGACCAATTATGTGTACTCCTAACACCACAGTTAGAGTTATTATAAAATATTGAATTAAAGATATGCACAGGGAAAGCGCAACTAGTCATTAGTCCTTCATTATTATCGGTAATATCACAGTTGTATATAAAGAATTCGGTTGAAATAAAGATATCATGTATAGAGATAGCGGTTAATCCACCTGAAATGGTTAATCCCCTTAATGTAATTTGAGTTCCTTGAGAACTTGTTGATCTTACAAATGTTGGCTGTGAGGTAATACTTGGTTGAATGACAGTTTGTTCGACGACAAAGGGATCAAGTGGATCTACACTTCTTATTTCTAAAATACCAATATCTGAATTATCAAGATTTACGTTTTCATAATATGTGCCATGGTGAATGATAATTTCATCACCGTAATCTGCATCATCAACAGCACTCTGAATTGTACTGTAATCTTGATTTTCACCGACATGAAGTTCATCTGCAATCAGAATACTTACACTGAAAACAAGTATAAGTGCTAATAAAAATAACTTTCTCATTTTACCCCCTAAGGTAATAAGGATTAATAATCATTAGGTTGAGAAATCTTAATCTTGTCTTAATAATAGTCAAGACATGCAAAATATTATGGTTACCTTATGTAAATTATCTTATTTTATTATGGATCGTTCATTTCTTTATCCTCCAAATCTTACAAGTTGCTTGTAACTTATTGGCGCACTGCGGAAGCGTCCAGCGGACGTTT
>LKUH01000400.1 GCA_001412425.1 Candidatus Cloacimonas sp. SDB | reverse complement strand
ATTACTTAATAAAATAATCAAAATCACATCAAGTTTTTTCTGTCAAATTTTATAATTGAGCCTAATGTTTTGCGTATGCGGCGGGATCGGAACGATCACGCCAAAACAAACAACCTAAACCCTGAACCGGAAGGTTCAGGACAAAAGCACCGACAAGCCCGACAGCCGATACGCCTGTTAGCAGCAACTTCAATCATTTCAATAGTAGACATTTTCTCACTGCTTCGGTTTTTCCATTTACGTTTAATTTATAATAATAAATACCTGAACTCACATAATTACCAAATTCGTCATCACCATTCCATTGTATTGTATGTTCTCCTTGTCCAGTTGTCTCATTTACCAAAGTAGTAACTTTTTGTCCTTTTAAATTATAGATACACAGTTCAACATTCTGTTCGGAAGGTAATGAATAGAATATTGTTGTGGTTGGATTGAATGGATTGGGAAAATTAGAAAGACTCAATACATAAATATTCATTGTAAAATTCTCAATTCCAACTTGCGGTTGAGCCAATGGATTTTCGTAAGCTCCAATATCAGGCATACTTCCATATGGATCGGGGCGTGGATTTCCTTCTATGTCATATTCAGGTGAATAATACCAACTATCATCAATTTCGATTTCTTCAATACCTGCACCGATGCATGGACTTAAATCAGTTAAAGAAAAATCAAAAGCAAGTGAATCAGAAAACTCTGGATATATGTTAATATTATCAGACCAGATTATTGTATTATCAAATCCTTCATCAATAACACCATTTTCTCCACCTTCAATATTTGAATAAACCGAAAATAGTGTAGATAAATAAGTCATTTGTGAAAAAGAAACTTCCTCAGGAAAATTGTTAAAAAGTATACAATTAATAACCTTTATATCATTTGCACCCATAAAAAAATCGATTCCTCCTCCGTAAAAATTATTTATAATTGTGTTATTGATCAATACGGCTTGAGCCTCATGCGTTAAAATAGCACCGCCATATTGAGCTGAGTTATTGCATATTAAATTGTTCATAATAAAGCAGCCATCATCAAATAGATTGTAATAGATTGATATTCCTCCACCTCCAACTGAACATGATGAGAAATTATTATTATAAATTAAGTTGTCTTGGATTATAGGAGAAGAACCAAAAATATGAATACCGATTCCTTTCGAAAATCCACTATTTAGATGACAATAGTTATCATGAATTAAGTTTTTACTGATAATAGGTGCAGAATCGGCACCAATATATATACCTCCACCGTGCCCATTATTACCTGATAATTCGTTTCGTCTTATAATATTTCCATATATTACAGGACAGGATTCATCCCTTATGCAAATACCAGCACCAAAAGTGTTATTACCAGTGATAATATTATTTTCAATTAAATTCATCTTTATGATTGGATTTGAATTATATCTAATCATTAAACCACCGCCTGTTTGTGCCCTATTATTTGTGATATGACAGTTACTGATTAAAACTTTAGAATATTGCTCAATAAAAACTGCACCGCCATCCCATTGACAAATATCGTGAAAAACTGCTTTTGAGTATTCCAATTTGCAATATTCAATTTTTGATGAGTCATTAGTAGTTGAAGTTTCTATGAAATGAATTCCATCCCAAGAACCACTGGTTGTGTCTGGAAGTGAAAATCCAGTTGTGTCAGAAATTGTGAAATAAATGGAATCTTGTTCAGAACCTATAGCTAATAATTGCCCATGTACATTAAGTGGGAAATATCCCTGAAATTCTACTATTACACCAGGTTCGATCGTCAAAGCCTCTCCATTTGAAATTTCAATTTCCCCTTCAATTAAATATGGAGATCCAACTAAATCCCAGCTACCTGAAACATTTCCTTCTGGAATTGTAGTTTGTGAGAATAGAAAGTCAAAACTGATTAAAATTAGAAACACAATAAAAATCTTATTCATCTATTACCTCATTTGATTGCTGCTAATGTTTTGCGGCTGCCACGTTTCATCCAGTTTCTCTTCTCACTCGAATGTGGAGCCGCCTGTTAGCAGCATTCTTTTCATTTTAAAAGCAGACATTTTCTTACCGCTTCAGTTTTCCCGTTAACATTTAACTGATAAGAATAAACTCCTGAACTAACAGGTTTTCCAAATTTATCATCTCCATTCCAGATTATTGATTGAGAACCTTTCGTGAATTCATTTTGAGCTAAGGTTTTGATTTTCTGACCTTTGATATTGTAAATAGATAGTTCAACTTTAGAATCATTTTGGATTGAGAATTCAATTACAGTAGATGGGTTAAAGGGATTTGGATAGTTGGAAAGTTCCATTTTTGCTGGAATTATATCGTTTTCAAGTGATGTGTCATTTCCCAGTTTTGCTACAAAAATGTCCCACCCACCATTGCTAGGCAGGGAGTACAAGCCGTAGTTAAATGTATTTAAATAATCACCTGTTACATAGCAGTGGCCAATTCCGTCGACTGCAATTCCATACCCACTGTCAAAACTGGATCCGCCGGTATGTACCGCCCATAACCAGTCACCGTTTGAGTCCAGTTTGGCAGCAAAGGTGTCCGTTGTTGTGTTCCAGCCGACCAGGGTATATGGTCCAAAATTCGCTTCACCGAAAAAATAGCCTGAAGCATAGCAATTTCCGTAGTCATCACTGCAAACATTTTGTCCGTAACGTGCTGCTGTTCCATTTGTTTCTGCTGCCCAGAGCCAATTTCCACTTGAACTTATACTGGCAACATAAGTTCCGCTATATGTCATACTAGTTCCGCCAATATCGGATGGCAATGAGTGCTCACCTATTATAAAACTAACTCCATTGGAATTAGTGGAAATTTCATAGCTATAATCATGACCGTCATCTCCTTCATTTACTGCCCAGAGCCAGTTGCCGTTGGAATCAAGTTTTGCAACAAAGATGTCATATCCTGATGATGAAAGTAGTTCAATATCACCAAAATAGCAAATATGTGAATTTACTGCGGTGTAAAAATATCCTGTTATGTAAGAGTTTCCACTGTTATCGTTAGAGATTCCCCATGCATAATCCTCATCCTGGCCACCGGCTTGAACCGCCCAGAGCCAATTACCATTTGTATCCAGTTTAGCAGCAAAAATATCAAAATTTCCTAAGCTGGTTAAAGTTGTCGTCCCAAAATCGCCGCTGGAAACTATGTCAAAATAACCGGTAATGTAGCAGGTTCCATCATTATCAGTGGCTATGCCGTTACCCCAGGTTGCTCCACATCTTCTAGCCCAAAGCCAATTGCCATCCGAATCCGCTTTGGCGATAAAGACATCATTGTAGACTATGCTGGTACTGGTAATAGAAGTAGTACCGAAAGTGGCAGTTCCCCGAAAATTACCGATGATATAACTATTGCCGGCACTGTCGATGGAAATTCCATATCCCCTTTCCGAATCCGTCCCTTCGGCACAAATTGCCCAAAGCCAATTACCGTTGGCATCTAGCTTGGCTATGAATACATCAACATAACCCTGACTGGTTAATTCTATTGAGCCGAAAGTTGCTGTGTTCCGGAACTCGCCTGTAACATAACTGTTGCCGGCACTGTCTGTGGCTAAATCATAACCGGAGTCGTCATACAAACCTCCTGCATTCTGAGCCCAAATCCATTCAGGTTCTTGAGCAAAGATATAAACTGTAATAAGAAATAAAGATAAAACTAAAATTACTTTTTTCATTTTCTCCTCCTATTTATTACTTGATCTGAATTCTTCACTATATATTATTAAGTTGCTGCTAACGGGAACAGGGCTCGAAGCTTCCCAATTTATTTTAAAAGAGCCCAGGCTAAAAATTACAATGTATAAACGATTAAAGCTTTGGCCCTGAGTTAGGGGCAGTGCCTTTGAAAACATAACGAGGGCATTTTGCTTTTTCGTCAACACAATGAGGAATATGTCACAACGAATTTGAAAGAAAAACGAAGTGCCCGGACTACAATTTACCAGTGACTAATATAAACAATCTGACTAGACAGATGA
>LKUH01000399.1 GCA_001412425.1 Candidatus Cloacimonas sp. SDB | reverse complement strand
ACTGATAATTTTTTAAAATCGAGGAGAGTTTTATGCAGAATATAATTGAAGTAAAATCCTGGAATGCATTGCAGGAGGAGCTGTTTTCGGACTCCTGGAATCCCCGGATAGGCAGGTTCAGATCCAGGTGTGCTTTTCGAGGACTTTCTGATGCAGAATACAAATTGGAAACCACTCTTACAAGACTTGGTGGTAAATTTTGGAAAATGGAACCACATCTGCTTCGTAATTTCGTTAAGTATGCTCATAAAAATATTCTGGAGAGTGAACCTTTGTGGCATTGGCTGTCAGTTGCCCAACATCATGGACTTCCTACCAGACTGATGGATTGGACTTATTCACCCTTTATTGCCATGCATTTTGCCACAGCTAACCAGGATAAATTTGATACAGATGGAGTTATCTGGGTGATTAATTACGTTGAAGCTCATTTACTTTTACCTGAAATCCTGAAAAATGTCTTGGAAAGGGAAGGAGCTAACGCTTTTACTGTTGATCTGATCTTGAAAGCTGCCGGTTCATTCAAGGAATTCTCAAATTTAATTGAAGATGATTTTGTGCTCTTTTTCGAACCGCCCTCTTTGGACGAGAGATTCATTAATCAATTCGCTCTCTTTTCCATATCTTCCAATAGCAAACTTGTGCTTGATGACTGGCTGAAATTGTATCCTCAACTCTGGAAAAAAGTAATAATACCTAAAGAGCTTAAGTGGGAGATCAGGGATAAACTGGACCAGTCCAATATTACAGAAAGAGTTCTTTTTCCCGGACTGGATGGTTTGAGTGATTGGCTGAAGCGGATGTACAAACCCAAAGAACATAGCGAATCATAAAAAAAATTTTACTTCAAAATTTGTTCTTCAGGTAGCTTTCCAACTGAAAAGGAATTTATTTGAAAAAATCCATTTTCCGGATCGTTGTTTTGTTATTCCTGATAGGATGCCTGCAAAACTGCTTATTATCAGTAACTGCGACAGAAATTCTGCCTGAATTGGGAGATTCAATTCTCAATAAGGATTTTGTTCTGGATGAAGCTTTTCTGCAGGAGCTGGAAAATGTAATTGCTCTTGATTCCATCGATTTTCTCACCTACGAATTTAATTACTATAACGAAATACTGGCTCAAGAACCCAGGCTGGATGAATATAAACTTAAAAGAGATAAATATTTTTCTGAATATTCGATCCTGTACAATAATCAGGATTATAAGCAGGCTTTAGATAGTTATAAATCCTATCTAAGCTATAAAGACAGCATTAATTCTATTCTCAATGCCAGAAATATTACCGATCTAAATGAACAATACAAAACTTTGGAAAAACAGAAAAATATAGAATTACTCAATCACGACAATGCCCTTAAAAATCTCAGCCTGGAAAGAAGAAAACAGATTAAGTGGATCATACTGATTATTTCGGTTTCTCTGTTTATTTTTCTTATCACGTTTCTAATATTCATCAGGATAAAAATTCTTAAAAAAAGAAAACTTAAAAGGGAAATTGAAGCCCGTACAAAGGCTCAAAATGAACTCATAAAAATTAAAAGAGAACTGGAGAATCTGGTTGAAAGGAGGAAGAAGGAACTGATTACCGCCAATAGGGATCTTGAGTCTGAAATTATTCTGATGGAAAAGATGAGAGAAAAAATCCTAAGAGCAGAACGGTTCAAAATTGTCGGAGAAATGACTTCAGGTATGATAAATGTAATTAAAAAACCAGTAAACTCAATTAATCTTAATGTGCAGACATTTCAGGAAAAATTTATTAATAGCGATATTGAAATTAATGAAATGGCTGATATATTAGGTAAAACATCTTCAAAAGTGAATAAAACCCTGCAGTCCTTAAAAGAGTTATCTAGTGCAGATAAAAACGAATTGATCAAAGCAGATGTTAATGAAATAATTCATAACACCTTAAGCTTATTCAAGGCTAAACAAACTGCTAAAAAGATCAGCTTTGCAACAAAATTATCTGCTGGATTGCCAAAAATAAAATTGGACAGAGTTAAACTGGAAGGAGCATTGATTAATCTGATCCTCAATTCAATCGACTCCATAAAAGATGAAGGTAAAATTGTAATAACCAGCAGAAAATATAAACAGAATGTAATTGTAAAACTAACAGATACAGGCTGTGGCATGTGTAGAGAAAAGCTGGAAAACATATTCAGTCTTTTTTATACTACCAAGGAAACAGGCTGTGGTTTGGGCCTTAATATTGTACAGAGATACATACTGGCTATGGATGGAAACATAGAAATCTGCAGCAGACCTGGAACAGGGACCACGATCAGATTATCCTTTCCCCTGGGAACAACTAATGAAAAATAGGTTCGTTTTTTCCGCGATCATCTCAATTGCCATCTGGTTTTTTGTAGTAATTCCCTCCACCTGTTTTACGGAAACAGCGAGGATCGACAGTTTGTTAAGAGAATTAAAAAATTCAAAACAGGAAGAAAGATTCGAATTTCTTCATGATCTGGGCTGGGCTTATAAAGACATCGATACCGAAAAGGCAATGGAATTTGAACAAACAGCACTCAACCTGGCCATAAATTGGGGAGATTCGATCAGAGTAGCCCGCAGCCTGTATCATTTAGCCAGAATAAACACACACAGGAATTATGATCTGGCAGTGAAATATTCAGAAAGGTCTATCGGGCTTATTATTTATAACGAAGATGCTGAAGATATTGCTAAGTACTACAGGAATTTAGGGTTTATACACGAAAATAATTATCAATATGAAGCAGCTTTAAATACCTATGAAAGAGCCTATGCTTATTTAGCGAATCATGATGAAATAATCAGTACAGATATATTGCAAAATATTACAGAGATTTTAATAAATATGGGAGATTATGAGGCTGCCCAAGAAAAATGCGAGAAAAGACTGCAAATCTGGGAAAAATATGGTGATGACTATAAAATTGCTGAATCATATTTAGATTTAGGCAGGATTTATTGGTTTTTGGGATTATACTCTAAATCTGGTAAATTTTATAATCACTCTTATGAAATTATAAAACAAATGGAGAAAAATGGTCAAAGTAATAAATACAATATGAATGTTATTAATTTCAATTTATCTTTATTAAATTTAGCAACCGGTAATTTTGATAGTACAATTAGAAATATTAATAAATGTTTAAATTATTCTAAAGAAATTGGTGATTTAAATCAGGAAATCGAGTTATATGAGCTATTGAGAATAATGTATTATAACATGGGGAATGTTGAAAAATCATTTTACTATGGATTAAAAATGATTAATATTACAAAAATAATAGGTGATTATAGTAGATTAGGGAAAAATATTATCAATATTGGTGAATTGCTATGCCAAAAAGAGAAATTAATATTAGCAAAAGAATGTGTTGAAATCGCTAGGAGTATTTCTGGTTATATAGATAATAAAAGAAGTATGTCGTTTTTTTTTGATAATTTAGGATTATTGTATTTCAGTTTGGGTGAATACGATAAAGCAAATCAATTTTACCAGAAAGCATATATACTAAAAAATGAGATTAATGATAAAAGGGGTATCGCTGAATGTTTAAAAAATATTGCTGAATTGTATATTACGGTATCAAAAGAAAATGAGGTATATAATATTCTGAATCAGGCATTAGAATTATCTGAAAATATGGGTACAATAGATATCACAAGAGACATTCTAATTCTATTTTCTAAATACTTCGAATCACAGAATCTCTATAAAGAATCTTTAGAATATTTGCAACGTTTTGAAATTATAAGAGAAAGCATTACTTCCAACGAGAAACTAGCTGCTATAAATCAAATGGACATAGAGCTCACTTCTCTGGAAAAGCAGAAAGAATTGGATCTTCTGGAAAGGGAAAACAGCATTATTTCCAGAGAGCTGGAGAAGGAAAAGCTGATTCGGGTCATACTTATAATGCTGACCTCTGCACTACTGCTTTTTGCTGTATCATTGATCTTATATAGCAGGTCTATAAAGCGCTCTAATCAAAAACTGGCTGATGAGATCAATACCAGAACTCAGTCTGAAGCGGTACTGCAGGAGTTGAAACAGGAACTTGAGCAGAGGGTGAAAGATAGAACTTCAGATCTGATGGATATAAATGAGCAGTTGAAGGATACTGTCATAAGAAATAAAAGATCTGAAAAAATACTGATGGAAGCTGAAAAAATGGCTGGAATTGGGGAATTGGCAGCGGGAATTGCTCATGAGATCCGTAACCCAATTGCAATTATCAAATCTACAGCTCAATATTTAAAAGAGAATTATTCTGAAACAGAGAAAATTATGAAAAATTTGATCTACAACTCCGATGAGATAAATCAAGTGATCTTCAAATTAATGGAATTCGCCAAACTTGATTCTCCCAATCCGGAAGAGGTAAAAATTTCGACTTTTCTCAAAATTTGTCTGGAGAAATTTGAATATGAAATTGTTCAAAGGCAAATTGAACTTCGCATAGAAGATCTTCAACAGGACATTACTGTAAAAATAGATGCTAAGCTGTATGAAATTTTACTAACCAATCTTATCAGTAATGCCCTGGAAGGCATTCTTGATAAAGGAATAATTACATTAGCTCTAACAAAAGAACAAACCTGTCTGCTTATGGAGATTACAGATAATGGAACCGGAATTGAAAATCCGGAAAAAGCCTTAATCCCTTTCTTTACAACTAAGAAACATCATTCCGGGCTGGGACTTTGTTTTGTCAGACATATTGCTGCTCTTCACAACACAAAATTTGAGCTGGAAAGTGATTTGGGCAGGGGAACAAAAGTAAAATTATCGATCATATTAAATTAAGGAGATATCGTGAGAAAGATTTTGATAGTTGATGACGAACTTTATATGCGTTCAATTTTAACTAAAGTTATTAAAAGCGCTGGATATGATGCTGTCGGAGCTGAAAATGGCAGAGAAGCCATCAGTCTCTTTCAGAAACTGAAACCGGATATCATACTACTGGATTATAAACTCCCCGATATAAATGGCCTTGATGTCCTGAGAAAATTGAAAAAAATCAGAGAAGATTTTAATGTTATCATGCTTACCGCACATGGCAATGTTAAAGATGCTGTTCACGCTATGAAACTGGGTGCTTTTCACTATTTAACCAAGCCTTTTGATAATGAAGAGATAATTATTGAGATCAATAAAGCTTACGAAAATTTGTCTTTGACCAAGGAAAATAAGGTTTTAAAAAAACAAATTAAAGCATTAAGTGTAAAAAAATCTGTAATAGGTGAAAGTCGAGAATTTAAAAAAGTACTTGAACAAGTTGAGGTGGTAGCACAAACAGGAGTAACAGTTCTGCTGGAAGGAGAAACCGGAACAGGCAAAGAGGTCGTTGCTAATCTTATCCATAAAAAAAGTGAACGTCCGGACGGGCCTTTTATTGCCGTAGACTGCGGTGCTGTGCCGGAAACACTATTTGAAAGTGAATTATTTGGATTTGAAAAAGGCTCTTTTACCGGAGCCAGTAAAGATAGAATTGGCAAATTCGAACAGGCAAATAACGGGACCATTTTTCTGGATGAGATCAACAATCTACCACTTAAACTACAGGCTAAACTTTTAAGGATAATTGAAGAGAAAATTTTAAATAAAATAGGAGCAGAAACTGATGTGGAGCTGGATGTCCGCATCATAGCAGCTTCCAACCGGAATTTAATTGAAGATGTGAATGAAGGAAATTTCCGCAACGACCTGTTCTACCGGATTAACGAATACAGAATTGAAATACCTCCACTCAGAGAACGAAAAGATGATATCTCGCCATTACTGCAGAATTTTATCGCAGAATTCAACCTGAACTGCAAAAAAAATGTTTCAGGTATTGAACCCGGAGCCTTGAAAATATTGACGGATCATGACTGGCCCGGTAATATCAGAGAATTCCGCAATGTAGTTCAAAGAGCTGTTCTTACAGCTAATAAAAGAATTAGAATTAAAGATATTACAATTAGCCGTAATATTAATAATAATAAGAAAAATGATACCTACATCCTCTCCGAAGTAAAAGGAGATACGGAAAGAGAAACCATCCAGAAAGCTCTAAATAAAACAAATGGGAAAAAAACAGATGCAGCAAAAATTCTAAATATCAGCAGAAGACAATTATATCGGAAATTAAAAAAACATGAGCTTTTGTAATGTGTCATATGTGTCACACGTTGTCACAGTTTATTTCTTAATTAGAAGATATTTATTTACTTTATCCTGTAACTACTGGAATGCTAAAGTATTTACGAGGGTAAAATTATGAAGGGATCTTATGAAATTAATAATAGCTGTTGCAGATGAGCAAACAGAAGCAAAATTGAAAGAGATACTTCGTAAAAATGGAAATGAACTCGAGGCTGTGTGCAGGAAAACAGATATTCTCATAGACTATGTGGAGATCTTACGACCCGATATGATCATCATGGATCTGGAGTTAACTGGAAAATTCAAAACTGCTGAAGTGACGAAATATTTTAATGAAGTTTACAATATTCCTGTAGTGTATTTGATAAATAACTCTGCTCATGTAAAAATAATGAATGCACTGGAGACCAATCCCTTTGGTCTTATCACAGATCCGGACGATGACCGCCAGGTTAATTTCACCCTGGAACTGGTTTATAATAAATTTAGCGAAAGCCTGCATTTATTGTAGTTTCCTGAAATTAAAGAAAAAGTTAGCTTGAAATATCTTTAACCTCGGCATCTTAATTATTTCTGAATACAAAAAAAGGATTTTATGATGACTGATTATAACGAGATCACAGATCAGTATAAACTGGTTAAGACCACCTATTTCCACCTCTACAGTGAAGCACATACGATATACAAACTGCTGGGTGATCTGAAAGGAAAGTCCGCTATAGATATCGCCTGCGGAGATGGGTATTATACCCGTTCTTTAAAAGAACTGGGGGCGGAAAGAGTTGTAGGTGTGGATCTTTCCAGAAATATGATAGAAAATGCCAGGAAATTTGAAGAGCTTCTACCGCTGGGGATCGAATATCATGTAAGAGATATTGCCGCGCTGGAAGAAATGGACAGGTTCGACGTTGCCCTGGCAGTCTATTTTCTGCATTATATGCCTGCTGAAGCAGAACTGCTGAAAGCCTGCCGGGCGATAGCCACAAATCTGGTTGAAGAGGGAAGATTGGTAGCTGCTCTGATGAATCCCTATATCCCGGAAAAATGTCCATTTGTCCTAGAGAGGTTCGGGTTCTCCTGGGAATTTCAAGAACCATTAAAAGATGGAGCCAAAGTGCTTACCAGGCTGGAAGTCAAAGACGGTATACTTGATCTGGAGAATTATTACTGGAGCAGGAAGACCTATGAAAGTATTCTCCGGGAAGCAGGATTCAATAAGGTGGTCTGGCATCCTTTGGAGATATCTCAGGATGGAATGGATGAACTGGGGAGTGAATACTGGGATCAGCTTAACAAGAACTCACCTCTGATCTTTTTAACAGCAGCAAAATAATTTCAGTTCTTAAGAAAAGTCTCCAGTAAATTAACAGTTACCTGCCAACGGTATTCTTTATCCGAGCGCAGGTCTGAAATTGGTGTTATTTCTTTCTGCAATATTTCTTCAATATCAGTAAAATTTAACGAATCAATGCTTTTTCCCACCAGATATTCTTCCAGTTTAATAAGCCGGCGCGGATATTCATTTAATGATCCGGCAGCAAGTTTAATATCTTTTATTATTCCATTCTCAGCTTTCTTAAGTCCTGCCAGTCCAATTTTGGCAATTGTAAGTGCTTTGCGAGAGCCGATTTTTCTGTGGAAACAGTCATAACCTGCCTCCGCCTGTTTTGAAATAATAATTGCTCCGATAAGTTCATTATGTTTCAGATTGAATTGTTTATAACCTCTATAAAATTCCGCCAGAGGAATTATTCTCATTTTTGACCTGGATAATATCTTCAGTTTGGCATCCAGAACAAGTAATGGAGGTGTAAGATCTGCGGTAGGCGAACCATTAGCGAGATTTCCGCCCAGGCTTGCCATTGCCTGCAGCAGCGGAGAGGCGAAAGCATTTAAAGATTTCTGCAGATAGGGAAGATGCTTTTTGATCAGGATTGATTCCAGCAGATCTTTGAAACTGGTTAAGCATCCAATGATAATCTTATCCTCAACTTCAAAAATTCCCCTCAATTCATTCAAGTGATTGATAAAAATTACAGGCTCATCTTTTATCATGTCTTTTTTGATTTGTACATTGATATCTGTACCGCCGGCTAAATAGTATTTCTTTCCTTCGATATCATTCACGATTCGAAATAGATCAGGAAGAGAAGTAGGTTTATAAAATTTCATCATGCCTCCCCGGATTTTTTTCTCTGGCAAGCTAACAGCACTGATTCAAAAATCTTCTTATAACCCGTACACCGGCAGATATTACCGCTTAAGGCAGTTTTTATCTTTTCCAGTACGGGTTCTCCATCTGTAAGCAGATAATGATAGGAAGAGACAAGAAAACCAGGAAAGCATATACCGCATTGAACTGCATTGGTTTCATCAAAACATTCTATCAGTAATTTACCCAGAGGTTCTTCGGCAACACCTTCGGCAGTTAAGATTTCCTTATTATCGGCATGGATGGCATTTAAAATACAGCTGGTGACGGGTTTGTTGTCATATATAACTGTGCACAATCCGCATTCACCTTCACCACAACCCTCTTTGCTTCCCATTAAACCGAAATCTTCTCTTAAAACGTCCAGCAATCTTTTCATGGGATCAACATCAATCGAAACAGCTTCCTTATTTAAAATAAAATTGATTTTCATAATTTATATCCTGTGGTTTTTGGGGGAACTGATTTGCTTAAAAATTCTTTCCGGTGTGAGGGGATATTCATTAATGAAAATTCCGGCGGCATTATGGAAGGCATTTCTGATCGCTGGAGCAGGATAATCCATGGGAATTTCACCCAGACCTTTGGCAACATCGCTATCAGTGTGAATAAATTCAATATCGATTTCCGGAATGTCTAAACTTAACGGGATAGAATAATCTGTGAATCCCTGCATTCTTCCAAAATCTTTCTTATAAAAGAATTCAGTAAGCGCATAACCCATTGCCTGAATATTTCCACCTTCAACCTGCCCTTCAGCTATTTTCAAGTTAACCGGATGTCCGATATCCAGTACATTCCAGATTTTTTTCAGCTCTATCTGATAAGTATCCGCATGGTAATAGATTTCACTGACACATGCTGCCCAGGAATAATCTTTATAGGCGGTGCCTCTGAAATTATTGTCGTCGAAACTTACAGTCGGGTCCGGGGTGAATTTTATTTGGAATTCCCTGGGAAAATCGCTCTGGTGAGAAGCGACATATTCTTCTAGATTAGTAAATCCCATTTCGTCTTTTATTTTTAAGGCAAATTTTTGCAGCATTGTTCCAATAATGTAAATAGTCCTGGAAGCTACAGTTGGACCGCTATCGGGGGTTTTGCTTGTGTTGGGAAGTTGCACCCAACATTTTTCCCGGGGATGCTTGATAGCTTCAAAAAACATTTGAGCCAGAGTAGTATGTGCACCCTGCCCCATATCTGTACTGGAAACAAAGATTTTAACCTTGGCATCTTTTTCAATGATAATTTTGATTTTGGAATTGAGAATTTTTTCTCCGTTTCCGGTATATCCTCCACCGTGATATCCCATGGAAATTCCGATCCCTTTTTTATCCTTATGGGCAACATTCCATTCTTTAAATTCCTGCAGTTTTTTTCTATAATCAGATTTTTGGACTACTCGATCGAGGCATTCTTCCAGATGGTTTTCAGTAATCTTCTGAGTACTGGGAAATTCGTTTCCAACTTTGAAAATATTTGTCTTTCTGAAATCGTAAGGGTCCATATTAAGCTGTGAAGCTATTTTATCGGCATGAGCTTCTATTGCTGCCAAAGCCTGGGGGACACCGAAGCCCCTGAAGGCTCCGTTGGAAGGCGTATTGCTTCTAAACAGTCTGCCTCTGATATAGACATCAGGGATGTTATAACCTCCTGAAGCATGTAGAACTCCCCGGGATAGAACTACAGGCGAAAGAGTTTGATAAGCACCTGCGTCCAGCCTGTAATCAACATTTAGTTTCATGATTTTCTTAGTTGCAGGATCGGTATAAGTATGCAGTTCAATTCTGGAGGGATGTCTATTGGTTGTGATCTTAAAGTCATCAGCTCGATCCAGCATAATCTTCACCGGTTTCCCGCTCTTGTAGGCCAATAAAGAAGTAATTCCAGCCAGAACGTTGGGAAAATCTTCTTTTCCGCCAAAAGCTCCACCGATCCCTTCAGAGGTTTCTATTACAGCTTCATTTATTGCCTTGCCCATAATTGCTTCAACAGCATGTTTAACAAAATAGGGACACTGACAGGTCGCTTTCACGAACATTTTCCTGTCTGCTGGATTCCAGATGGAGATAATGCCCTGCGGTTCCATATAAGCATGTTCCTGATGCGGAGTATAATAAATTTCATGGGAATGGATCCAGTTGCTTTCAAGTTCAATTTCTCGACGATGATCAATAATAATTTCTCTGCCAAAAACATTGTCTTCATTTTCCAGACATTCTTCAATGTCTGTTATGGCAGGCAATTCCTGGTAATCGATCTGGATCTGTTTTATAAAACTGATTAGTGTTCTTTTTGAGGGATGTGCTATACCCAGGATAATTTGTCCAAAGTGGGACACCTTATCTTCTGCCATAAAGGGTTGATCAGGTTCTGGTTCTGGTACCAGGTTTTTTCCGACAATATCTTTTGCAGATACTATGGTAAATTCATTCAGTTCGAAATCTTTGGGGAATTGAATTTTTTTTATGATTCCGTGATGACAGGTGGAATAGAGCAGTTGCCCATAAATCATTCCTTCATAAGTGATATCATCCAGAAATTTCCAGGAGCCGTCTAATTTGGGTCTCGCATCGAATTTTCTTATATCTCTCATCAGAACTCCTTAATCAAAACCCTTAATATAGTAATATTCTAAACTAAAATAATTTATTTAAAATGATAATTAGTCAATTAAAATTCATAGAAAATTAATAGCTGCAATAGAGTATTTATAGTTCAAGTTGATCAAGATTTTTAATTGGTCCGGGAATTTTAATAATGTTCTGAACAGAGTTCAGATCTTTTAATCCGCTGCCTGTAAGTAAAACAACATTCAGGGAGTTTTCTGCTATTCTGTTCTGTTCCGCATATTTTAGTAATCCGGCAAAACTTGCAGCAGAAGCGGGTTCTGTAAATATTCCTGTATTATTGCTTAATTCTCTGGAAGCGGCAAGAATTTCTTTGTCACTTACTGTGATACTTTCACCCTGATATTTTTCCAGATAATTTCTGGTCATCCAGTAATTTCTCGGCACATCAACGGAGATGGAATCAGCCACAGTTGAACAGGGTTTTGAAACAAAAGCTGTTTGTGTCAGATTACGCACCAGGTTATCACTTTTTTCAGATTGAACAGCTACAATATTGGGAATCTGATCAATCAAGTTCAGTTTAAGAAGATCTTCGAATCCTTTATAAATCCCGGAAATTATACAGCCATCACCTACCGGAACGAAAATTCTGTCTGGTATTTTCTGTTTCATCTGCTGAAATATTTCAAAGGCTACTATCTTCTTTCCTTCTATTGTAAAAGGATTATAAGCTGTATTCCTGTTATACCAGCCGAATCTCTTTGTAGCTGCGATACTAAGCTCAAAAGCATCATCATAGTTTCTGTCTACCGGAATAATTCTAGCTCCGTACATACAGATCTGGGTTAGTTTGGCTTTAGGTGCAGCCTGGGGCACGAAGATTATTGCCTGTTGTTTCTGAGCAGCACAAAGACCTGCCAGAGATGAGCCTGCATTACCTGTAGAGGCTGTTACAATAGTATTCAAACCATTTTCTCTGCCATAAGCTGATACAAGGTCGGAAGCTCTGTCTTTCAAAGAAAAAGTTGGATTCTGCGAATCATCTTTCAGTAAAATGGAGAAGTGATTTTTTTTCAGTATTTCAAAATCAGAAGAATTTCTCCAATAAAGGGGTGTTTTCCCGACTTTTAACCAGGAAAGGCTGCGTTCAGATCTCAAGGGCAGAAGGTCACAATATTCTTTTTCTTTTAATTTATCAAATAACTTATTCCGTTTATAACGGGTTCGGATTTTTTCATAATTATATAATGTCTTCAGGATGCCTACAGGAGGTTGATCCGATTTATTCTTTGTTTCACAGTCAGGGCAAAGGTAGGTTACTTCGGAAGCGTTGTATTCTGTACCACAGTTGATACATTGAAAATAATATTTATCTTTCATAATTACCGCATCACAAGTTATTTTTTATACAATTCCATTAAGACTTTTTCAGGTGTAAAGGGAAGAGAGCGCATTCTTATTCCGGTTGCGTTGAAAATCGCATTTGCTATGGCAGCCGGAGGAGTATCGATACCAATTTCTCCGACAGATTTAGCTCCATAGGGTCCGGCAGGGTCATAACTTTCAGCAAATTCAACCGTGATTTTTTTTACATCCTGGCGGCTGGGAATTTTATATTGCATTAGATTATTGGTTAACAACCTGCCATCTTTAGAATAAATTACATTCTCAAATAATGTCATACCAATACCCTGAAGGATACCTCCTTCAGCCTGTATTCGGGCTAAATTTGGATTTATAGGGGTACCGCAATCTACTACACCAACATAATTGATCACATCAATTTTCCCTGTTTCCGTATCCAGTTCGATCTCCACATAAGCAGCCATAAAGGGAGGCGGGGATTTGGGGCTTGTGTTGGAACCTGATGAAATGAGTTGTTTCATTTCGGCCCCATATTGATAATATAATCCAGCGGAAAGTTCTTTCAGAGTGATCGATTTATCACTGGTTTTCGAAGTGAAAATACAGTTTTTAAAAGTAACATCTTCTCCACTTTCGACAGCTAAAACCCTGGAAGCTTCGGTAATAAGTTTTTCCCTCATTTCCAAACCTGCTTTCCTGACAGCATTACCGGATACGAAAGTGGTACTGGAAGCATAAGCCCCTACATCATAGGGTGTGGTATCTGTATCGGAAGAAGTTATCACAATTCGATCTACCGGTACACCAATTGCTTCTGCGGCTATTTGACTGAGGATGGTGTCACTTCCTGTTCCAAGATCTGTTGCACCTACCAGAAGATTGAAAAAACCGTCGTCATTAAGTTTTAGAACTGCTGCTCCCATATCGAGGAGTGGTATTCCGGAACCCTGCATGGCAATAGCTGTTCCCACACTACGTATCTTGGTGGAAGAGATTTTTTGAGAAGGGAATTTCTTATTCCAGCCTATCAATTTTTGTCCGCGCTTAATACAATAATCCAGTTTACAGCTTTCCATTATCTGGGCAATACCTTCTCCACCTTCTCCCATTACTTTGAAAACCGGAGAGGTCTCTCCTTCTTTGATGCAGTTTTTCAAACGCAGTTCAACCGGGTCCATCTTCAATTTTTCCGCCAGTTCCGCAACAGCAGATTCTAAAGCAAAATTTGCCTGAATAGCTCCATAACCTCTAAAAGCACCAGCGGGGCATGTGTTGGTGTAAACCACTTTTCCTTCAAAGCGTAGTGCTTTAACTTTATTATAAAGGGGCAGCGATTTTGATCCGGCTACCATAAAAGTAGTCAGAGCATGCTCGCCATAAGCTCCGGTATTGGAAAGCAGCTGCATGTCAATAGCATTAATGTTACCCTGCTTATCTGCTGCCATCCGGATATCAAATCTCATCTGGTGCCTGGTAAAAGTGTTCTCGAAAACTTCTTTCCTGGTGTAAAAACATTTAGATGGCTTGCCGGTTTTCAGGGTTACAAGAGCACAGAAAAGATCGTTATGGATCTGTTGCTTCGAGCCGAAGCCTCCCCCAATTCTGGGTTTTACAACTCGAATATTTCTAAGGGGCATCTGTAATGCTTCGCCAATAATCCGGCGTGTGTGATAAGGGTTCTGAGTGGAAGAAATAATATTCAATCTTTCCTGAACATCAATATAAGCGGAAGAAGTATGAGGCTCCAGGGAAGTGTGCTGTTGCGCCTGACTATAATATCTATGTTCTATTTTAACATCGGATTCAGCAATTGCTTTATCCACATCACCATATATCATGGTATTAAGATAGGAGCAGGCAATATTATTTTTTGCATCCAATCCTATGGGAAACATTGAGTAGATCTCTTTTTCGGGATGGATCACGGTTGTGTTCCCTTCAGCTTTTTCAAAATCCAGAACAGGGTCCAGGATTTCGTATTCGACTTCAATCAATTTCATGGCATCCTGAACTGTTTTTTCATTAATACCCGCAATAATAGCTACCTCGTCTCCCACATAACGCACGTACTCATCTAAAATAAATTTATCTTTCGGAGATGGTTCGGGATAACCCTGTCCGGCCCTGGTAATAGGAATTCGGGGAACATCTTTGTGGGTTATTATGCCTTCAATGCCATCCACTTTCAAAGCCTTGGAAATATCGATCGAACTGATCCGCGCAAAGGGATGAGGACTTCTAAGTAATTTTATGATAAGTGCTGTATCCGTTGTAATATCATCTGTGTAGGCTGATTTTCCTTTCAGAAGACCTGGACCGTCAACTTTGGGGATTGAATGTTTTACCTCTTGGAATTCCATTATTTCACCCCCATATATTTTTTTATGCCGCGCAGCTGTCCCTCATATCCTGAACAGCGGCAGAGATTTCCGGAAAGATATTGATTGATCTTTTCAATGGTAGGGTCTTTCAGTTCCTGTTTCATGGCATAAGTGGTAACAACCAGTGATGGGCCGCAATAACCACATTGATCAGCTCCTTCACTCACTATGGCATCAACTATTTCATCAGCCTTTTCACCCAGTCCTTCTACTGTTGTAATGTCATGACCTTCTGCCCTGGCAGCCAGAATCTGGCAGGATAGTACAGGTTTTCCATTCTTCAAAACAGTACATACTCCACAGGTTCCTGTATCACAACCTTTTTTTACACTTTTAAAACCCAGTTTCCTCAGGGTATCAAGCAGTGATTCGTCAGCATCGATGTGAGTGGTGTAGACCTGATTATTTATTTTCAAAGTTATTTTCATGATAATACCTCCGTCAGAGCATGTTTCACCAGAACGGAAGCAATTTTTTTCCGATATTCACTGCTTGATCTCAGGTCATTACCAAAATTAAATTCTTCCGCAATAAGTTCTGCAGTTTCAGCTATTTTGCTGCGATCGGAATTTATCAGCCGGGAAGCTTTTTCGGATAGTCCAGCGATTGCCGGGCGGGCACCTACAGCAATGCTGATTTTATCAAAATCTGATACGGCAACAGAGAGGATCGGCAGATCAGTGCTGGAATTACGCATTGCCTGGTATGAACTTTTCCCCTCTCTTTTCTGAAGGATAATTTTTTTAAGGATATCGTGTTTTATGTTCCGGTTTGAAATATAATCAAGCAGAGAAACGGTTCCGATTTCCTTAAAAACAAGTTCACAGTCCAGCACAAGCAGAGCTGTTATGATCTCAGAAAATCCCAGTCTGCAACATATTGCCCCGCCAATGGTGGCATTATTGCGGAATTGTATTCCAACAAGATTTTCCAGTGATCTGGGCAGTAAATTTCCCCAATATCTGTTAATGGTAGAACTGGTTTCTATTTCCCTTAAAGTTGTATATGAGCCTATTTCAATCTGCGTCTTGTTATCTTTAATATAATCCAGACTCAGATCAGAAAGATCAATAGCTGTGGAATATTTTTTATCGCTTATTCTTAGAAAAGTATAGCCACCCAGGATAACGGAATAAGGGTCGTCTTTAAGAATCTGCCCTGCCAGCTCAAGATCTCCTGGTTTAACTAATTTTTCAAATCTCATTTTTACCTCCCGGCTTCCCGGATTTAACTGCCTGAGTTAAATCTTATTCATACTTTTTTAAAAGACCTGTTTTCCGATTAAACTCAGTGATCTTTTGATCCCACTCTTTTACTTTGCCAAACTGCTCTTTCCAGTAATTTTCATCATACCACTGAGCATTAAGTTCTTCTACGGTTTTGCCCTGCTGCTCTATCCAGGTAAAATACTTCAGGTTATGCATGCGTTTTTTATCATAATAGTTCAATTCTAACATATTATCAGTTTTCAATCCCATAAGATCGCGATTATAGACTATTGCTGCATTTTCATGAGTAAAATTACCCCGGTTGCCCAGCTCTTCTTCAATACGTGATTGATACATTTCCATAGAATCGGTAGAAACAGTGAAAACTAGATCATTTTCCTTCATTTCGTAATATTTAGCCATTTTAATCGCACCCATGATATTGGCAATAGAGGATATGCCAAACAAATGCAATTTATCTACCAATTCCCGGGATACACCCTTTTCCAGCAGTAGTTTATGCCCTGCAGCAGAATTAAAAAGTCTCATAATATCTATATTCGGCTGGTCATCAATGTCAATAACCATATCCATATTTTTTATATTATGGATCCACGGTACATGTTTATCACCTATGCCCTCAATCCTGTGGGCTCCAAATCCGTTAAGTAAAAGCGTGGGGCATTGCAATGCTTCACCTGCCGCAACTTTATAAGCAGGAAATATTTCGCGCAGATATTCAGCAGATCCCAGTGTACCTGCCGAACCCTGGGTCAGGAATAAACCGCTGAAACGGTCATTCTTTTTTTTCTCCTGTTCAAATACTTCTTCCATTGCCGGACCTGTTACAGCATAATGCCAGACTGCGTTGCCGATTTCGCTGAACTGGTTCAGGTTAACAATTTCATCTCCGCGTTCGGTTTGAAGTTCTTTCACTTTATCATAGATTTCTTTTACATTGCTTTCACTGCCTGGTGTTGCAAAAATTTCAGCTCCAACTTCACGTAGCCAGTCAAATCTTTCCCGGCTCATTTCTTCCGGCAGAACAGCAATGGAATCACAACCCAGAAGGTAAGAATCATAGGCACCGCCGCGGCAGTAATTACCTGTTGAGGGCCATAGTGCTTTTTGGGTAGTAGGGTCAAACTCGCCATGTACCAGTTTTTCCACCAATGGTCCAAAAGTAGCTCCCACTTTGTGTGATCCCGTCGGGAAAAACTTACCGATTAGTATCATAATTCTGGCTTCAACCCCGGTGAGTTCTTTTGGTAATTCCAGGAAGTTAACTTTACCAAACCCACCACCTTTTTCAACAGGTTCATTTTTCCAGGTCAGCCGGAAAAGGTTGAGTGAATTAAGATCCCATAAACCTATCTTTTTTAACTCAGCCTTAATTTTTTCAGGAATAAGTTCCGGATTTCGCATCTGTTCGTAGGTAGGAATTACAATATTTTTTTCTCTGCATCTCTGAATTGTATTTTCCAATATCTTCTGTTTATTTTCGACCACCATCTCTCCTTTAAAATTACACAGCCTTCAACCATCTGAACATTTATACTATTTCTGTTCAAAATTCTAATATTCAGATGGTTGAACTTGAATATTAAGCGTTATTTTGTAATAATTGTTCCCGATCTTCCTTCCAGCGCATCTACTGCATTGGAAAGAGATGTAATAATGGATTTTTCACCGCCGGCTTTAACAAAACGAATGGCAGCAGCCACTTTGGGTCCCATACTTCCGGCCAGAAAATGACCTTCTTCCAGGTATTTTTCTGCTTCTGCAACGGTAATAGTACCAAGCGCTTTTTCGTCGGGCTTACCATAATTGATCTTGGCATTTTCCACATCAGTAAGTATCAGAAATATATCAGCGTTCACTTCCTGGGCAAGTATATTTCCAGCTTTATCTTTATCTATAACAGCTTCCAGGCCGGACAGCGTACCATCGCTATTTTTCATGACCGGGATTCCACCTCCTCCGGAGGCTACCACTATTGCCCGGGCATCTACTAAAGCTTGAATACAATTTGATTCAACGATTCCGAAGGGTTCTGGGGAAGGCACTACTCTTCTCCAGGGTTTCTCACTGGTAGGTTTAACCTTCTTAACTATATAACCTTTTTCCTTTTCCAGAATTTTTGCTTCCTCTTCGGTATAAAAAGGTCCTACGGGTTTACTGGGATCATTAAAATCCGGATCATCTTTTTTTACCAGAACCTGAGTTACAACAGCTGTGATGGGTATATTTTTACCTTTTTGTCCGAAAAAATTCTGCAGTGTATTCTGGAACATATAACCAATCTGTCCCTGGGTCATGGCACCTACAATATCAAGAGGCATAGGCGGTACAAGTTTTTTTCCTTCTTCCTGCTGGATCAGAAGATTTCCAGCCTGAGGTCCGTTACCATGGGTAATAATGAGTTTGTATCCCAGGGCATTCATCTTCACAAGTTGCTCGCAGGTGATCTCGACATTTTTAAATTGTTCTTCAACCGTTCCTTTTTCTTTTGCCTGTTTTATGGCATTTCCGCCCAGAGCGATTACTACTAATTTTCTTTTGTCCATTCTATCTCCTTTTCAAATTAGATTTCCAATTTTAATCCGGCAATTGTCATTGCCATAATAGCTTTTTGAGTATGAAGTCTGTTTTCCGCAATATCAATAATGATAGAATTGGGTCCACTGGCCACTTCGTCTGTCACTTCCTTACCTCGATCAACGGGCATAGGATGAATATAAAGTGCATCATTAGTACGATTCATTCTTTCCTGATTGCAGATCCAGTCTGTCATTTTGCTGGCTCTGGCAATTTCAGCTTCTTTACCGATCTCATAAAAATCGGGTCCAAACCAGTTCCGTGAATAAACGAATTCTACATCATTGCTATAACCTGAATCGGGGTCATTAATGATCTCGAATTTTGTGCCGTTTTCTGCACAATTAGCTTTCACTTTTTCAATTTCTTCTTTGGGAAGGTCATAACCTTTCGGATAAGCTAATTTTACGTTCATTCCTAATCTTGAAGAGATAAGCAGATTTTCGTGAACGGAACAGTAAGATCTGGCTAGTGAACCATGTGCCCAGGTCATCAGAAGCGTTTTACCCTTTAGATCACCTTTATGTTCCTGCATGCCCATAATATCAGATAAACCCTGACAGGGATGATATTTGTCATCAGCCATATTGATGATCGGTGCCTCCATCCATCTGGCATATTCACGCAGCAGGGCATTGCCGTCACCATAATTTTCTACCGAGGTTTCCAGTATTCTTATACCCATGCCGCATCCGTATCGGTCCAGAACTTTTGCAGCATCTTCAATTGTTTCTCCAGCCTGAACTTCCACACCTTTACTGGTTTTTTTTAAACGCATGGTTTTAGGTTCCAGAAACTGAGCATGGCCACCCATTTCGGTAGCGGCAGATTCAAATGAGATTCTGGTTCTTAGAGAAGGATTAAAGAAGAACATCAGAAAAGTTCGATCTTTTAATAGTTGATTATATTTGTCACTATACCTGTCAGCTTTCATTTCTTTAGCCAGCTTTAAGAGTGCATTGATTTCTGCGACAGAAAGTTCCTGGGTGCAGATGACATCTTTTCCTTTCATATCTACTAACATATTGACTCCTTGATCATAATTATAATCTTCCGCCCATAAGAAGTGTCATGATCGCTTTTTGAGCATGAAGGCGGTTTTCAGCTTCATCATAGACCACACTTTGGGGTCCGTCTATAACTGCATCTGTAACTTCCATATCTCTGTCAGCCGGAAGGCAGTGCATATAAATGCCGTTTTTGTCGATCAGTTTCATTTTGTTTTCATCACAGATCCAGTTCTTGTTTCTTTCGAAAAGATCTTTCATACCAGCCAGATTTTCTTCTTTAATTATTTTCCCCGCATCATTCACCGCGGCAAAATAATCCAAAGCTCCCCAAGATTTTGGATAAACTACATGAGCACCTTCAAAAGCAGCTTCCATATCATCAGTCTCTTCAAAACTAGTACCATTCATAGCAGCATATTGATGGCATTTCTGAGTAACTTCAGGATCCAGCTCGAAACCTTTAGGTCGAGCCAGGACAACATCCATTCCCAGAAGCGCTGGAGTTAAGGCAAGACTCTGCGGCACTGCGAAAGGTTTGGCTGTAGAACCCGAATATGCCCAGCTGATGACGAATTTCTTGTTTCTGAACTCACCAAATTTCTCTTTAACTGTCAGCATGTCAGCCAGTGCCTGACAGGGGTGATATTTATCACATTCCATATTAATAATGGGAATATCGGAATAATGAGCAAATTCCTTCATTGTTTCATGAGCAAAACCATAGATCCACTGAGCCGGTTTTCCATACATTCTAATCGCCAGAGCATCTCCGGTTCGGCTTAAAACCTGTGCTACATCACAGATTCTTTCCGTTTTGTAGGGAATCTCAAAACCTTTACGAGCCGGAGTGTAGGTTTTCCCCGGTTCAAGGTCAACATGATATCCGCCCAGTTGTTGAATACCAGCCGCAAATGTACTTCTGGTTCTTAAAGAGCTGTTGAAAAACATGGTATATAAAGTTTTTCCTTTCAAAATATAGGAAGTGTCCTCGTTAAATGCATAACGTGTTTTCAACTCCTCAGCCAGCCTTAACAGGCTTTCCCACTCTTCTTTTGTATAGTCTATCTCGGGGCTTAACCAGTCCCTTCCTAAAAATTTATTACTTCTCATATTTCCTCCTGAAATGGCATTTAAGCCAATGATTTTATTAATAAAAAACGATTCTAAGATTTGGGATAAT
>LKUH01000398.1 GCA_001412425.1 Candidatus Cloacimonas sp. SDB | reverse complement strand
AATAAACTTAATCTGACTGTCTATTTTTTTCTGATAAAGTTATTAAGCTGTTGACAATATTAATTCATCAATTTATTTAAGATTCAAATAATTTTACAGGATACTAAATAATAATGGTAGAGAGAAGTAAGCAACAATTCAGGGAATTCAACAAGAAGATGTGGAAGGAATATAAGCGTTCGCTGAAACATTCTATTTTTGACGAAACTTTAACATTATACATTTTAAGGCCCATCGCTTTTATTTTTGTGAAACTGTTATATCCCACCAAAATAACTCCGAATCAGGTTTCCTTGATGTCAATAATCGTTGGTTTGGTAAGTGGTTTCTTCTTTTCCAGAGGTGATGTCACCAGTTTTGCTATAGCGGGGGGATTATACTTTTTCTGTGTTGTTCTGGATTGTGTAGACGGTATGATAGCGAGATTGAAAAAAAATGGCACTCCTGTAGGCAGGATAATTGATGGATTTGCTGATTATATTGTTGGTATTGCTGTATATGTAGGAATGGGTATCGGTTTTGATAAAGGTATGGTAAACCTTCATTTTCTGCCCATTCATCATTGGTGGGTATTGAGTATTGCAGCAGTAAGCCATATCTTTCATGCCATGATCGTAGATTATTACCGCGTAGAATTTATGGCTCACGGATTAGGAAAAGTGACATCTGTTATTGAAGAAAAAAGGATCTTCCAGCAAGAGCTGGACAGGATAAAACATCTTAAAGGCAAGTGGCTGGATAAGATCCTGATAGCTGTTTATCTGGGTTATGCACATTTGCAGATCTTCAGGATGAAAAAGAGCGAAAGCTACAAGAAGCAAGAATATTACAATGCCAATAAATTAATGATTCTGCTCTGGTTCTGGATAGGTCCGACAGCTCACATATTTATTATAATTATAGCAGCCGTTTTATACAGGCCGATCATCCATTTCATTTATACAATTGGTCTGGCGAATATTTATATGGTGGTTTTGTGGATAATCCAGGTAAGGATAAAACAAAGAATTCGAATTGAAGGTGATGACCTTTAAGATTCGCTAAAAATTGCTTCACAGTATTGCAGATCCTGCTGTGTGTCGATTTCCCACCAGCGCAGGTTTTCTGTTGTAAGTCCGTAAAATTTGTAACCTTTCCTAATAGCTTCTGCGATGATCAGCTCATAATATGAATTAAGATCATTCTTTTTTATGTGTTCTTTCAATTTATCAAG
>LKUH01000397.1 GCA_001412425.1 Candidatus Cloacimonas sp. SDB | reverse complement strand
TGTTTTTTTAGCATTACAAACTCCCAGTGTTTTACTGTTTTTCTTTCACTTTATGGGAGTAATTTACCTATTTATGCGCTCGTAGTCAATATATTTTTCAATGACTTATGACATTTTTCAGGACGGACTAAGGTATGGTAATTATTGTTTGTTATGTATAGCCACTAATGGTTTGCGCACGCCACGAACTCTTTCAATCTGACTTCCTGCTGAATGTGGGTGCGCTTGTTAGTGGCTATTTTCTACAACTTATCATTACATCCTTTAACTTTTGCAGTTTATTTTTTACTTCTATCCAATCACTATAAAAGTAGTTTTCTCGAATTTCTTTCGAAGTTCCATCTTTGAAGTAAATTATAAAATACTAATATCCTAAACTCGTAAAAGTTCTTTTTTTTACGCTGATCAAATCACCAATATTCCTGATGGTTGATATGTCGATTTCCTCACCATCAGGAAGGATATAAATTTTTGACATAATATTTTTTTATTTCTTAATATACCAAAATTTATCTTTAATGATAAATTCTTCTATGCCTTTCTTTCTAATGATCTTTAAATTCTTAATGTGTGCTTTCCCGTGATTTGTTTCTAAAAATTTTAACTTCTCGCATTCTTCAAAATCGTCGCATTCCCAACATCCTTCTATCTCTTTTCTTTCACAACATATCCTGATCTTGCAAAATGGGTTTCCACCACCGTTTCGGCAGGTTTTCCTGCACCGCAGCTTTACCTTGCACCCAACACTTCGTAACATTCCGGATAATTTTTGAATTCTTTAAAAAATGAAAGTGTCGATAAAGATTCAGCAGTTTTATCGAACCATTATTTTCTTAATTCTTTTCGCAGGTCTATTGCCGAATCAGCGATAATTCCGGTATGATTCGGGTATTCTACGCAATACAGACCGCAATAAGTAATATTGTTTAAATCCATAATTTACTCCAATAATTTTGAGAATAATAACCTATATAACATAATAAATTATACTACTCGGAGTTGAAAGAGCTCATTTTCTCTTTCAAAATATCTCCAAATCTTTCTTTTGGAATATTTATGTATAGTCCTTCCGATTTAGAAAAAATTGTTCCGTTATCATCATATATTTTGCTCTTTGTAATAATTTTTCTTCCTTTTATGGAATCGACCCACGCTTCGATAGTGGCAACAGTTTTGAGAGGAAGCATATTTTTATAATTGATATTTAATTTTGCTGCAACAACTGTTTGTCCTGCTATCCAGGCAGCAAAGCCCATTGCTTCATCGAGCACTGCTGATATACTCCCACCGTGAGCATATCCGGGAGGACCTTGCGTTGCAGAACCAAAATATATTTTCGCAAAAAATCTGTTATCACTTTCTCGAAAAAAATATCTTACAGTTAATCTATCGCCGGAATTATCACCCATCACAAAAGAGCGTCCATCTCCATAACTTGCAGGCAAATCCAACTCTTTCCAGCCCGGTTCTCCTTCTAATTGAATCAGATTTAGAGCAGATGTTTGCATTTAATAATAATCCATAATATAATTAATACCGGAAAGTTCATAATCTAGATTCTTTCAATCCGACAGATATCATTTTCTCTTTCAAAATATTTTTCCAATTCTTTCTTTGAAAAATTTAGCAAATATTTAGTGGATTTAACAACATTAGAATCAATTTCTGCAAAAGAGAGAGCTTCCTGAATACAGTGTTTCTCGAAATTGTCTTTTGGAAGAATTTTGTTTACCAAGCCCAATTTCAACGCTTGTTTTGAGTTTATGTCTCCATCTTTAAATAAAAGTTCACTTGCTTTACTAAAACCTACATATTTTGGAAGAAAATAAGGCAAGGCTCCGCTGGGATGAACATTATGTTTCAAATGCGAAAGAAAGAAAATCATATCTTCTGAAACAAACCTGAAATCCGCTGCTAAACTTGCTCCGAAAAATGGGGTTACAATATTTCCGCTTAGACAGGAAATAACCAGTTTTTTAAAATTCAGCATTTCTATAATAAAGCGATTGAGAATATTGATCTGTCTTAAACGAACCATCTCTTGCCCAGAGCCGATCTCTTTACCGGCAAGGCTTTTAATAAATTCGGAATATTCCTCATCGCTGAAACAACAACTTTCATTCAAAATAAGAAGTAGTTTGATATTTCTGTCTTGCTCTGCGATTTCAAATATCGAAAATACATTTCCGCTTCCTCCAAGACTTGAAACAATATTGAAAACATTAGATTTCAACTTTATGATCCCAATATTTCCAATTGTGTAACATTTGATTTCATTGTTTTCAAAATCGATTTTTTTTTTATCAGCCATAATAAATTCTCCTTATTTAATTAGTTAATAATTTTTATCAATAACTATCGAGAAATTTTCCTTTTGCAGAGTAGTAAGAATTCAATAGAACCTATAAAGATCAAACAATAACCAAGTAATTCCAAACTTTCTTCTGCAACATCTTTCACAGAACGAAGATATGCTTCTTTCATTACAGAACGCCAAAATATCTTTTGACCAAATAAACGAGAAAAGACCAAAAGAATTAACATACCACTTTCAATAATTCCAAAGCTTACATTGCTCACAAATTCATTTATTGATTTTAATAAATCAACTCTATGTTTATAACTAAACAGAAATAATAGAAATACTATAATGTAAACTAAAATTTGCCACGCTCCATTAAATACATATTTATCTAATAAACTGTCAAATTCTCTAATAAATAAAATCGATAGTATTCCGATAAATAATTTCATTAATGAGGAATTACTTTTATCAATCTTTCCCGATCTAAAGAAGATAATAGAAGATAGAAGAATCAATATTATTTGAGACCATTCAGTTAAAGAATTTTCTTTAAAAATTTTACCTTCTTTATTTGCATCAATAGATAAAATGCCAAAAATACTCAATAAAATTACAGCATAAACTAAAATTTTAACGACTGTTCTAATAATTGAATTAAAATCATTATGTTTTAGAAACAATTCTAAACTCTCTTTAATCGATTTTCTCAATTATTTTTCCTTCCATTTTTTTGCCGGTTTTGTATGAAATATGATCGACAATACTGTAAATAACCGGAATTATCACCAGAGTAAAAAAAGTAGCAGTTATTAAACCACCAATAACTGTCAAAGCCATCGGAGATTTTAATTCTGAACCGCGGGATTGACTGATCGCCATTGGCAGCATTCCAGCGATTGTTGTGAGTGCTGTGATAAAAATCGGTCGCATCCTGTCTCCACCTGCTTGAATTAAGGCTTTGTGTTTTTCAATTCCGCTTTTTCTTAATTGATTCGTATGGTCGATAAGCACAATCCCATTGTTCACGACAATTCCTGCAAGCATAATGATTCCTACAAAACTGGCAACCGACAAAGTCGTATTTGTAACAAAAAACATCAAGATAACGCCGATAAAAGCCAAAGGTAAAGTGAACATCACTACAAAAGGCTGGGTTAACGATTCAAATTGTGAAGCCATAATTGCAAAAACCAGGATTATCGCCATAATGAGTGCGTAAATAAGATCACGGAAACTTTCATTCATATCTTTATAAGTACCGCCGAATTCGATATAATATCCGGAAGGCAAATTTGAAATAATATCAGAGATTTCTCCTTTTACTTCCGCAACTTTCTTGCCGAGATCTTTTCCTTCGATATCAGCAGTGATAGTTGCTTTTCTGGTTTGTCTTTCTCGAATGATCTTTTGATGACCTTCCGCTAATTTTTCATTGGCAATTTGATTTAACGGTAAAGAAAAACCGAGAGGAGATGCGATACTGAGGCGTTTGATATCATCGAGACTGTTTCTTTGTTCTTCTTTGAGACGGACTCGAATATCTGTTTCTTCTCCTTTTTCCCGGAAAACTCCGACCACCGAACCAATCGTAGCGGTTTCTATGGCAGAACCTATTTGTCCGGTCGTTAATCCATATTGGAAAGATTTTTCTTTATCGATCTTCAAATGAATTTCCGGTTTTCCTTCTTTTACAGAATTATTAACATCCTGAATTCCATCTATTAAAGAGATTCTGTTCTCAATATTTGCTGCTATGGACTTAAGTTCATTCTGGTCATCGCCGAAGATTTTAATTTCAATGGGAGTGCTGCTTCCACCCATCATAGAAGAAGTCATATCAACAAAATTGAATTCAACATTTTGAAGATCCGGTAGTTTTTCCCGGATACTTCTTAAAATTTCATCATAAGGCAATTTTCTCTCATTATCATCTGATAAACTGAGAAAAACAACTGCTTCATTCGAACCTTCCGGGCTGACATCACTACTTCCGCCTCTTCCTTCCGATGCCCCGACTAAAACCATTATTTTTTCTACATCTTCTATTTCACTGAAAGATTCTTCCAAATATTTCGCAATCATATTTGTTTCTTCCAAAGAAGTTCCAACAGGTGTTTTTATTTTCAGGATTACAGAAGGAGATTCTGTTTTCGGCATAAATTCCGTTCCAATAACAGGAATAAGAGAAAGCGAAGCGAGAAAGATAACTCCAACAATTATCAAAGATATTACTCGATGTCTCAATGATAAATTTAAGAGACTCAAATATTTATTTTTTAATTTTTCAAATCCTTTC
>LKUH01000396.1 GCA_001412425.1 Candidatus Cloacimonas sp. SDB | reverse complement strand
CCAAAATAGTTAAAAAATACGACCTGATAGTCTCCAATCCCCCTTATATCTCAGAATCTTCTTACCGGTATTTACCGGATGAAGTGAAAAAATTTGAACCCAAAAATGCACTGCTGGCAGGAAAAGATGGTCTGTTATTTTATCGAAAGATCCTGGAAAAAGCAAAAGAGCATTTAAATGCAAATGGAAAAATATATCTGGAAATTGGCTATAACCAAAATGAAGAGATAAAATTTATTGCTGAAAAAAACGATTTTAAGAATATTGAAATCCTTCAGGATCTGAATGGATTTTACAGAATAATGATTATAGGATAAAGTATGGATAAATTTATTATCACTGGCGGCAAAAAACTTTCCGGAACAATAAATGTGAGTGGATCAAAAAACGCCATCCTTCCCATAATGACAGCTACTTTACTGGCAAAAGGCAAATCTGTCCTGCACAATGTCCCTTTTCTCAATGATATTAAAATGATGGCCCATGTACTCAGAGTTATCGGTGCCAGAGTGAATTATAATGATAATACGCTTGAAATAGACAGCAGCCATTGCAGTTTTTTTGAGGCACCTTACGAGCTGGTAAGCAAAATGAGAGCTTCCATTTATGTAATGGGACCACTTTTAGCTAGATTCGGAGAAGCCAAAGTTTCGTTTCCAGGCGGTTGTGCCATCGGAACTCGCCCGGTTGATCTTCATTTAATGGCAATGGAACAACTGGGAGCCAAGATCGATATTTCCCATGGTTATATTCTGGCAAAATGCAGCAAACTTAAAGGTAATAAGATCAACTTTCCCAAAGTAAGCGTAGGAGCTACAGCAAACGCTATAATGACTGCAGTCACAGCCCAGGGAAAAACTGATATTCTGCATGCAGCCTGCGAGCCGGAAATTACCAGTCTTATTGAATTTCTGAACAAAATGGGTGCCAAAATTGAAGGCGAAAACACTGATCATCTAATAATTAACGGGGTGACAAGACTCGAACCAGTTACAGCAGATATGATACCGGACAGGATAGAAGCTGGTACATTTCTTATTGCCGGCGCTTTATCCGGAAGCGAAATATCTGTTTCCCACTGCAAACCTGAACATTTGACAGCACTGATCCAAAAACTCAGGGAATCGGGCTGCACACTCAACATTGAAAAAGATAGCATAACAATAAGACCCGGTAAAGAAATATTGCCTGTTGATATAATTACTGAGCCTTATCCAAAATTTCCGACAGATCTGCAGGCTCAGTTTCTGACTTTAATGACTTTAGCAAAAGGGCAATCACACATTAGGGAAACAATTTTCCCGGACAGATTTATGCATGTTGCCGAATTGAACAGACTTGATGCTGATATTAAGGTGGAAGGCAATACAGCTATAATCTCCGGTGTAGATAAACTCAGCGGTGCACAGGTTATGGCAACAGATCTGCGAGCCAGTGCAGCCCTTGTTCTGGCAGGCCTGGCAGCTCAGGGTAAAACCACAATTTCCCGAATATACCATATCGACAGAGGTTACGAGAGAATTGAACAGAAGCTTTCCGCTATCGGTGCTGATATTCAGAGAATTCAAGGATAAATTTCAGCGATGAAAATAGCAGTTGCGATGAGTGGCGGGGTCGATAGTTCAGTAGCAGCAGCTTTACTGCTAGAACAGGGTCATGATGTGTTCGGGATCACGATGAAACATTATGACAATAAATTATCAGGATTCGATCCCGGTGAAGGTATCGAAGCTTCCATACTAGATGCTGAAGCAGTGGCAGCAAGACTGGGCATACAATATTATGTGATTGACCTTCAGAAAGATTTCCAGAGCATAGTTGAAAAAAATTTTATTACAGAATACCAGGCTGGCAGAACTCCTAATCCCTGTACATTGTGCAATCCCACCATTAAATGGGGTAAACTCCTGGATCGAGCCCTGGAACTGGATGCCGATAAAATAGCTACTGGACATTTCGTGCGGCTTCTGGAAAAAGACGGACTTTACGAGCTTCATAAAGGTTCAGATCCGGTAAAAGATCAATCCTATATGCTCTGGGGACTGAATCAGACACAACTCCGGAAAACATTATTCCCTGTAGGAAATCTGACCAAAAAAGAGATCAGAAAAATTGCCAATGAACTCAAATTACCCATTCATGACAAAAAGGATAGTCAGGAAATATGTTTCATAAAAGGACATTATGAAGATTATCTTCGGAAAAAAATTAAATTCCAATTTGGTGACATAACTCTTCCTGATGGAAAAATTATTGGCAAACATCGTGGATTGCCATTGTACACGATAGGGCAGCGAAAAGGTTTGAACACACCCTGGTCTTCCCCGCTATATGTATTGCATAAGGATAGTGATAATAATATTCTAATAGTTACAGAAGACCTAAATGATCTTAAGCAAGAGAGTTTCTGTTTAAAAGATCTAAACTGGCTCGCAGGAGCACTCCCTGAGCAGGATGATACAATTACTGTGCAAATCAGATATAACAGTGACCCTGTTCCGGTTAGGAAATTTGAGCTTCAGAGTGATAGAATGAAGGTTTTTTT
>LKUH01000395.1 GCA_001412425.1 Candidatus Cloacimonas sp. SDB | reverse complement strand
TTTTAACCAAGGAGATCTCCGCAAAGTGGAGAGGAACGAGAGGTATTTTCAGAGGGTTTTATTATTTTAACAATACCATCTTTTGAGTCTCCGATGCTTTATCTGACGACAATCGGTAGAAGTATAATCCTGATGAAACTTCATTCAGATAATCATCTTTGCCGTCCCACTTCATTATATAACTACCTTTATACTGAAGCTCATCTACTAAATTTCTGACGATTTGCCCCTTCAGATTATAAATCTGCAACTTAACATTACCGTTATCTGCAATGGTGTATTTAATATAAGTTTCTACATTGAAAGGATTGGGATAGTTATTAGCTAAGCTGAATTTTAGAGGCAGGTCCTGATCATTTTCAAATTTTACTGATACCATTTCATAAGGTTCAAGAATTAGATTTGTTATCAAATATTCCGCTGTATCCTGATAACGGATATAAACTTCGTCCGGCTCTTTATAAGCACGGTCATCCGTGTAGAAACAAAAACTTACATTATCTTCTTCCCTGGTATCTTCCGGCAGAAAAGCCAGTATCTGCAGTGGAAATTCTTCCACAGAAGCCGCCCCGATACATTCCTGGCCCATAAATACACCTATTTCCAGAATATCAGAATCATTTATTCCCTCTATCACAAGTGCTGCATATTCGCTAGTCTCACTGTAATTGAAACCATTTGTGAATGTTCTTTCTCGGGGGATTACCGGATCGTTAGTGCAGCCAAAGTTGAGATCACAACTTTCCGAAACCCTAACAATATACATTTTACCGTAGATCAAGCTGCATCTTTCCTGCGGATAAACTCCCTCCTTAACAAAAAACCAGTCTTCCGAAGCTACACTGATCAAATTGTCCCAGATAGATTCAAACGCACTGAATATTCCCTGTGGTTCTTCGATAAAATATCCTATCCAGTTTTCCTCCCCGGCCTCTAAATGAATCAATGTATTATCTGGTAACTTATAGCCCGAAATCGGCACCTGTGCTGCTTCCGGAACCTGAATTTTATACCCGTTCTGAGAAAATAGATTTTCAATATCTCCTTCCCAGGATAACCCGGTCCAGTGCAATTGGTTATTCGGTGACAGGATATTGATCCAGGAAAGATTTTCTTCGGTTAAATCATTCAAAATGTTTCTGGGGTCAGTTGCATTTTCAACAATCTCTCTATCGAGAACTGGAAAAGAAACCCAGCGGTACCGTGTTCCAAATCCATTATTACTTAGATCGCAAACATGATAATCGTGCCAGAAAGTGGCTTTAGAACCAATATCCGAAGGTGTCTGATCAAGGTCTGTTATAAGGGGTGAACCCCTATCTATACAACAACTCATCAAATTTTGTGACCATTCCAGGTTGAAATTATCGTTTTCTTCATTACTAAAATTAGGGTTTTCACTTAGGCAGTGTTCTCCTGCCTGAACAAATCCGGAATAATTGGAAATCTCATTATTCCACACATTACAATAATCAATTTCAGGAGATGAACCAAACCAGCAATAAATTCCATATTGATTACTCGATACAATATTATTCAGCAGGTTGCAATTATTATTATCAGATAATTTTATCCCTTTCAATTGATAATTATTGCTTATCGTGTTATTTTCTATCATTACATTATCACAACCAGCAATAAGTAAAGCATGCCCTCCGTTAACTTCTGATTTTTGATTAGAGATTATGGTGTTTCTCTTTAAAATAAGATTTGAACAATTTATACTGCAGACACCCTCACACAAACCGGGACTGATATTATAACCCTGTCCCGCGACCAGAGAATTTGATTTGACCAGGTTACCTTCCAGGATAATAGGGCCTGAGCCAGTACAATAGACGGCACCACCCTCCTGGGAAACACAATTTATTATCTGATTATTAAGGACAATTGCAGGATCTAATGTGTTATTTTCAATATATATTCCACCACCATAAGTAAAATAATCCGAATCATTTCCATCCCAGTTACCTGTATTGTAATTCAAAAGATTATTCGCGATAAAAGCACCACTTTTGCACGAGATCCCGGCTCCATGAATATTTTCCAGGCCGGAATTTATAGTACAGTGTTCGATTATATTATTTTGAATCAAAGGACGTCCGTTTTCTATCCTAATTCCCTGCACACCATTTCTGATAATTAAACCGGAAATTTCGTCTTCATCGGAATAATCATGCTGCATTCCGTAATTATCGAATATAAATCCTGTTCCCATGTTTTCACAGTCGACAATTGCTTCATGTTGTTGAAAAGCCAGTATTCTGATATGACATTCATCTGTAAAATTACTAGTGTTAACCGGAAGCCAACTAATGTTTCTGTTCTTTTCACCCGAATAAGTTCCAGGATGGACATAAATTGTTCCACCACCATTTCTCTGCAGAAATTCTACTGCATCCGAGATGTTGTTATAAGCTGCAAGAGAATTATCCTGAGATACCTGAACATATTCCAAAGATAGAATTGGAAAGAGAATTATTTCTCCCAGCTCAAGCTCATCCGATATATCAATATCAGTAAGTTCAACAGGATAATATCCTTCTTTTGAGATCTCGATATTGTATAATCCGGATTGACGGTACAGGAACTGTTGACTGAAAGATCCATCAGTTTCAGCTGTGATAGTTACATCATGAGATGAATCAATTTTATCAAAAAATATTGTGATTTCGCCAATTTCATTTTGGTCACTCAAAACTACCTGACCCGTTACATTCCAGGGCAGTGGTATTTGTTCAATCTGTCCAGATTCAATTCCAAACCAGTATAACAATCCTGCTGTTGCCCTAATTGCATAAGGTATAAGGATATTATACATCTCCAGACAATTCATATTGTTCAGATCTTCAGGTTCCAGTTGATTCTCCAGACCCATAACAGCTTCTTGTAAATCAGGAATAGTGGAATCATATGCTTCATCGCCAGCATTTATTCCGTCAGGAAAAAAATCTGCAATCTGGTTAACAAAATACATCAAGTAGAATATGGGATCATCATAAACGTAGGGATCAATAAATTCACCCTGCTGAATAAATACACTCATAGCTGACCAGTATTGGTGTTCCTGCAGATATTCGATTTCGTTGGATTCCAGAAAATCGGAATACATGCCATAGATCCCGGCATGAGAAGTATTATGGGCATGAGCTGGAACTGACATATCCTGCAGCAGGTGGCACATTCTTCCCAATAAGTTGTAAACAATACCCTTTCTGGTTTCTTCAGGAAAATCCAGCACTGGAGAACTAACCTGTACCCATTCAGAACTGTTCTCATTGAGACAGGCTACAGCCTCCAGAACTCCATTACCATGATAGAGGTCAAACAGTGACGGTATATTAAAATCATTGGCAATACATGACCCGTAGTCATTCCAGTCAATTGCTTCTGGGTAGATCCATCTGGATTCATATTCTCCGCTGATCAGTTTTCTTATTTTTCTTAGGGCATTCTGGGTTATGGTAAATTCCCAGCTATAGCTAAGATCTTCATATTGTATTGTATCGTAAAGATGGGTTGAAGCCAATTCCCCCGCATCGGCATCCCAGAAATGAGAAATAGTTGTATGAGCGTCATGATTGAATTGATCTGAGAAGATAAGTTCTTCCAGCCAGGGTGGAACATTATTATAATTTGGGACTCTATAAGTTCCGTAATGATAAACCATATCATATTCATCCTCGAACCAGGATCCGGCTACAATTTTCAAAGCCCCCAGTGAATTGAAGAATACCGGGTCCTCTGCTGTATTGACATTTTCTGCTGTTCCCAGATAATATTCCATTTCATTCAACCCTGTAAATCCTTCCGGAAAGGAGTATTTTAATAATTGAAAAGATTCCCGGGTAATATGCTGATGCATCTCCTGCTGATGTCCAAGAAGTAGGAAGTTCGCGTAAAACATAAGAAGAATAATAATTAATGTTTTCATAAATGCCCACCCTGCTGTGATTTTTTTTTAGTAACATACTGAATATCAATACCCGGAAATTCTAATCACTTTTTTATCTCACTGTATTTCAGAATCGTAAGAAATGAAAACAGGATTTATTCCAAACTTATCTTCCGGGTATTTTCGTAAAATTTTTTTATCTATTATTTTGCTGGGAATGAAGACTTTACGGTAACTTTTATCTAGATTTTAAAATCAGCTTGAGTAGTTTAACTTGATTGAGTTATGAGTCCTATAAGGCACAATTTGAGACTTGATATTTACTTATTTTTAAACAGTTTATATTTCATTAATTTTCTATAGAGAGCTTTCCGATTAATTCCCAAAAGGGCAGCTGCTTTTGATTTATTGCCATTTGTTTGTTCCATTGCTTTCTGAATCAGTTTTTTTTCTACCTCATTCATAATTTTCTCAAAAGAGAAATCTGAGCCCAAAGTCTCAGGAATATCCAGAGAAGCAGGGTTAAACTGTAGATTCAGTTGCAGATGCTTTGGTTCAATATATCCTTTATCACATAATAAGACTGCCCTTTTAACTATATTCTTCAATTCCCTGATATTTCCGGGCCAGTGATAATTGAGCATTATATTTAAAGCTTCCGATGATAGCCCTTTAACTTCTTTATCCAGATCGATATTGGCTTCCCTGACAAACTCATCTGCCAGCACAGGAATATCTTCTTTTCTTTCGGAAAGATCAGGAAGGTAGATACGGAATTCGTTTATTCTATGGAACAGGTCATGGCGGAAATTTCCTTTTTGGGTCGCTTCAAATATATTCAAATTAGTAGTTGCGATGATCCTGACATCGACCTTAATAATTTTTTTTCCTCCCACATGCTGGATAGTTCTTTCTTCGATAGCTCTGAGGAGTTTTGCCTGGCTATCCAGAGGCAAATTTGTAATTTCATCCAACAGAATAGTACCTTCATTAGCCGCTTCAAATTTCCCGATTTTAGTTTGTGCCGCACCAGTAAAAGCACCTTTTTCATAACCGAAAAGCTCGCTTTCAACCAGTGTATCGGGAATAGCACCGCAATCAACAGCTACAAAAGGTCTGTTCTTTCGTTTACTGCGGAGATGGATCAGGTTAGCGATCACTTCTTTACCGGTACCGCTCTTACCCTGAATGATCACACTCATATTTGTTGGTCCGATCAGTTCAACCTGATTTAACACCTTCTTAATAAGAAAACTATCTCCTATAACTTTTTCTTTTTCAGTTTTTTCATACACTCTTTTTCTCAGTAGATTTAATTCCCTATTATCATAATTTACCTGAAGAGCCTTTCTAACCACCAGTATCAGCTCTTCAGCAATATATGGTTTTTTTATGAAATCAAAAGCTCCCAGCTTCATGGCTTTAACTGCCAGATTTAGATCAGAAGATCCCGAGACCATTATAATTATTGCTTTGCTGTTTTGTTTTTTGATTTTTTCCAGGACAGAAATCCCATCTATTCCAGGTAAAATAATATCGAGAAGAACAAGATCGGGCTTGTAATTATCTATTTCGTTAAGAGCCTGTTCTCCATCAGCAGCGGTAAGCACCTGATAACCTTCTTCTAATAATATGCCAGCCAGTTCATTTCTTATTTTATGCTCGTCTTCCACTACCAATACAGATGCCATATAAGCCCTCCTGATACCTTAAATTTCAATTTCCTCTTCCGGATCTCCAAATATAGTATCAATTTTTATCAGTTGAATAAATCCAACTCCCTTTTTTCCCAGATCAAGATCAATTTCTTTCAGAAGTTGAACCAGCTTCTCTGCCGTTTTTTTACTTTCCAGATAGGCAAAAATAAGCTGTGATTTTAGGGATTTTCCCTGAGCCAGGAAACTTAATCCGGCAAAGACGGGCATTTCATATGCCAGTTTTTTGGCCATTGAAACAGATTCTACTAATGATGCATTATTAATACCGGCTTCAACCATTGTGGACATAACTTCAGACATATCATCCAGATTATTCAGGGTTAGCAGCATGAGATAACTGTTCTGGTCTTCCTCAGCAGTTTCATCTTCTGAAAACTGCATTAAAAGATCAACCACTTCTTGAGGTTTTTGACAAAGCAGTAATGCTCTGCGGAATTCTTCTTTCTTGAGGATTCTGCTGGATTTAGCTAAAATCTGCAGGTATTGTTTTACATCTGCAGGAGAACAACCAAAGAAAAAAATTATTTGAGCAGGACCCATTTCAGGATTGTCATATTCTATTCCATCTTTACTGATGACGATAGAAAGAAAAAGGCGGGCAACTGCTTCACTTCTGGCATGAGGAAAGGCGATTCCCGGACTCAACTCGGTATTGGAAACATTTTCTCTTTCAATTAATGCTTCCAGAAATTGATTTCTGTTCAGAATATAATCATTTTTATCAACGTGATTTACCAATCTTTCAAATAAACCTTTTTTATCTTTAATATCCGGATTAATGATCACCAGATTTTTATCGATAATTTTTTTCCACATAATAACTCCTTAAAAGGATTTTCTAATCAGTTTTGTGAAACCGAATTTTAAGAGAACCGGTGCCAGAATTGCACTGAAGATCACCATTAAAATTGTAGCTGTATGAATATCAGCTGTTATTAAACTCTTTTCCTGTGCCATATTGGCAACTATCAAGGCTACTTCTCCTCGGGGGATCATTCCGCTTCCAATTCGGAATGCCTTTGTAGAATCAAAACCGGATAACCTCGCTCCTATAGCGCTCCCAATCAGTTTTCCTGAAATTGCCAGCAATACAAAAATAATCAAAAATAAGGGCTTTGTATGAAGATCAAAAAGATTTAATTCTAAACCAATCCCCACAAAAAATACATCAACAAAAAATGCTTTACCCAGTACGGAC
>LKUH01000394.1 GCA_001412425.1 Candidatus Cloacimonas sp. SDB | reverse complement strand
ATAATTATTTACTGTGCTTTGCTGACTGATGAAATGACCGCTGAAAAATCATATTTAAAGCTGAAAACTGAGACAGATAAAACTATTGATAAAACAGAATACGAAAGAATTTTTATGGACCATCCAGATACTTTTTATGGCCAGACTGCCCTGCTTGACCTGGCTAAGATCGAACTCCTGCAAAGAAACTACAACCAGGCCCTGATCTATTTTAAAAAAATCTTTCACCCCGATATCACCACCAAAGAATACTGGATGGCAAAATGTTATCTGTCAAAAGGCGATTATGATTCAGCCATTATCTCAGCTCAGAATTATATCTATTCCTCCTTCGATAAAGAAAAAATTGAATCTTCCTATTTCATCATCGCTGAAGCTTATATTAATAAAAGTTTGTTTGGAAGAGCTCTTAATACTCTGAAATTCTTGAAAAATTCAGAAAACATCCAGAACAACATACCTCTACTTCATTATAAAATGGGCTACTGTAACGAAAAAATGGGAGAATATGAACAAGCCATAACCTACTATAAGAAACTTAAACTGGATTTTCCCTATCACGAGTATTCCTATCTTGCTGAAGATCGAATATATGATCTGAAAAAAGAAAATAAAATTACTATCGACCTGAAAGATATTCTTATAAACGAAACTGATGAAATTGCTGATGATCCCTTGGTTCACTCTCCTGAAAAAGGAATTAAGTATTTACAGGTCGGAGCTTTCAGTAAAAGAATAAATGCAGAAAATCTTGCTCAAGAAATCCAGAATAAAATCACCGGCAATTATATAATCTTTGAAAAATTTGCGGACAGTAAATCACTTTTTGTCGTAGCTTTCGGTCCTTATGAGAATGAACAGCAGATAAAGGAAGTAAAACAATCACTCACTGCTAACGGTTATAATTCCTTTGAAATAGAAAGACACAGATAATGACTGACCAAACCAAGATAACTCCGATGCTTAAACAGTTTCTTGATATAAAAGAGAAACATCCCGACAAACTAATTCTTTTCCGAATGGGTGATTTCTATGAAACTTTTTTTGATGATGCTAAATTGGCTTCAAAAATCCTGGGTATCACGCTTACTGCCAGAAATAAAAAAGCTGATGACCCCATACCTTTGGCAGGATTTCCTTATCACGCTCTGGATAATTATCTCCATAAACTCATTAAACAAGGTTTGAAAGTTGTAATCTGTGAACAGATAGAAGATCCCAAAAAAGCTCAGGGACTGGTAAAAAGAGATATTATTGATATTATCACCCCCGGCTCGATTATTGACAGTAAATTGATCAATAAGATTGAAAATAATTTTCTGGCTTCCGTCTATTGGGAAAATAACAAAAAATCTGCTGGTTTGGCTTTTCTGGATGTTTCCACCGGTG
>LKUH01000393.1 GCA_001412425.1 Candidatus Cloacimonas sp. SDB | reverse complement strand
CATAAGAGATCATAAATAATCATAAGAAATCAGCGTTAAAAGAAAAAGGAAACTAGACGCAGATCAACGCAGATTTTTAAAAGCAGAGAAACAGATAATCGGGAGGATAACCAGATGGCAAAACCGTTGGCCGGGATAAAAGTTCTTGATCTGTCACGGGCATTAGCAGGACCCTTTTGTACTCTTATTTTGAGTGATCTGGGTGCAGAAATTGTAAAAGTTGAGATCCCGGGTTGGGGTGATGACGCCAGGCATTATGGTCCCTTCAAAAATGAGCAGAGTCTATATTTTCTCAGTTTGAACAGAGCCAAGAAAAGTCTAACCCTGAATTTAAAAAGAGATGAAGGCAAGATGATCATAAAAGAGCTTATTAAGAATTTCGATGTGCTTATCGAGAATTTTCGACCCGGTACGATGGAGAAGCTGGGTCTGGGATATGATATTTTAAAAAAGATAAAACCTGATCTGATTTATGCTGCTGCTTCCGGTTTTGGCAGAACTGGTGCGGATTCCAGAAAGCCTTCCTACGATCTTCTGGCCCAGGCTCAGGGTGGAATTATGAGTATTACAGGCTGGCCTGATACTCCCCCTACAAGAGTAGGTATGTCAACCGGAGATATAACTGCCGGCATGTTTACAGCGATTGGAATAAATGCCGCTATCTATCATCGGGAAAAAACCGGAGAAGGACAGTTGATCGATGTAGCGATGCTGGACAGTCAGGTTGCGATACTGGAGAATGCATTGGCTCGTTATCAGGTGGATGGTGTTTCACCTGCGCCCCTGGGAAATCGGCATCCTACGGTGAGTCCTTTTCAAGCTTTTATGGCTAAAGATGAATATTTCGTATTACCCATTGGAAATGATAAATTATGGCGAGATTTCTGTGAAGTAGTGGAAAAGGAAGAGTGGATCAATGATCCCAGATTTGCTACTAATGCTGATAGAAACAATAATCAGGAAATACTCATACCGCTTATGGAAGAACTTTTCTTAACCAGAAATGCATCTGAATGGATAGAAATGATAGAGGCTAAAGGTGTTCCCTGTGGTCCCATAAATAACATAGAAAAAGTTATGAAAGATAAACAGGTTCATGCCAGAAATATGATAGTGGAAGTGAAGGACGAAAAAGCAGGCATCGTTAAAATTGCCGGCAATCCTGTAAAAATGTCGTCAATTCCGGAAGAAAAGAAACGGGATCCTGTTCCTAAACTGGGGGAACATACAAAGGAAATACTGAGCAAATATCTTGGCTATTCAGCTGAAAAGATCGCACAACTGAAAGAAGATGGTGTCATCTAAATGACAAATGATAATTTTGATTCTTCCTTGATCAAAGTAATTTCCGGCTTGAAAAATAATAAATTCTCAATTGAAAAAATGCTGGATGATGTTTGTGAGAAACTGACGGTTGAAGACTCTATTGTGAAGTCAATCCTGCCGGAACCAAATCGACGTAGGCGCCTTCAGAACGATCTCGAAAAACTTTATTCCAGATATCCGGATACGAAGCAAAGACCACTTTTATTTGGAATCCCGATCGGTGTTAAGGATATATTTAATGTTGACGGATTTGCCACGAAAGCTGGTTCAAAACTTCCTGAAAGTATATTTAGTGGCAAAGAGGCGGTCTGCGTCACCAGTTTAAAAAATGCAGGTGCCCTGATTCTGGGTAAGACGGTTACAACGGAATTTGCCTACTATGAACCGGGCCCTACCCGAAATCCCCGTAACCCGCAACATACTCCAGGAGGATCAAGCAGTGGCTCGGCTGCGGCAGTTGCAGCAAATTTCTGCCCCCTGACTCTGGGAACTCAAACCATAGGATCGATAATCAGACCAGCAGCCTACTGCGGGGTTGTCGGTGTGAAACCGAGCTCAAGCAGAATTTCTAACAATGGTGTTTTCCCCTTTTCTCCCTCAGTCGATCAGGTCGGTTTCTTTGTAAAAGATACCGAAAGTGCTTTAACAGCTGCTTCCATTTTAGTAGATGATTGGAAAGTTACAGATTACTGCCCCAGGGAAGATATTGTGCTGGGTATTCCGGAAGGGTCATACCTGCAGCAGGCAGATCAGAATGTTCTTTCCACTTTCAGAAATGACATTGAAAAATTAAAAACAGGCGGAGTACGAATCATCCAGTTCAAGACATTGGATAATATCAAAGAAATAAACCGTCTGCATCAGATAATAATAGCAAAAGAGTTTGCTGAAGTTCACTGGAACTTGTTTAAAAAATATGGTGAACTCTATAGTGGTATAGCAGTAGAGCTTATGAATGAGGGAATGCGGGTCAGCGAAAATGATCTGGAAAAAGCTCTTTCCGGACGAACAGAATATCGTGCACTGCTGCAAAAACAAATGCAGGAACTGAATTTAGATTTTCTGATCACTCCAGCGGTTTCGACTTTTGCCCCCTTTGGGCTGAATTCAACCGGAAGCCCGATAATGAATCTGCCCTGGACTTATTACGGCCTGCCGGTTGCCGTAATTCCCGGCAGTAAAATTAAACATAATTTGATTTCCGGATTGCAGATAATTGCCCCTTACGGGCAGGATGAATTTCTTTTGGGCAACTTAACAACTCTGGCAAAAACCTGGGAAGTTCAATAATAAAAAAAAGCCCACTTTTGACAAGTGGGCTTGCAAGATTAATAATCAGAAGTTATCTTAACAGAATCATTTTTTTTACGTCTGTATGATTGGACGTGCTGAGTTTATATAAATATATTCCGCTGGTAACCGGCTGATCGAATGCATCTGTTCCATCCCAGTCTGCTTGATGATTCCCGGCAGGAAGCTCATTACCAATAATTTCCCTGATCTTCTGTCCCTTCAGATTATAAATCGTAAGTTCGACTTCATCAGCTTCCGCTAATTGGAATCTGATTGTTGTATGAGGATTGAAGGGATTGGGATAATTTCCTTTCAAACTGGTTTTGCTGATAATCAGATCATTATCCGAACCTGTTCCGGTGTAAGTAAAAGTAACAGTTTCGATATCGGATTCTCCATAAGTGTAGAGTGCGGAGACTCCTGCGTTGTAAGTTTCACCATTGATCAAACCTGTAAAAGTGTAACTGAGATCTGTGGTGTTAATAATAAATGCATCATCGAGATAAACATTATAACTCTCCAGCTCACGATCTCTGAAAGTCCTTCTGGAAATGAAATTGTTTCTGGATCTGGCTGATTCAAAATCAGCCAGGAAAGTAACTTCTCTGGTGACAGCATTAATCAGGGAAATGTCATCAATCTTCATATAGAACTGATCTGTACAATCAAAATGTCTCCAGGCCAGATAAACAGCCTGGTCCAGATATTCATTCATATCTATGACCACTTCGGTCCATTCAGAACTGACAATTGTAGTTTCAAATAATATTTCAGTAAAATCTTCTACAGCATTGCCGTAATCAGATAAATATACCGCGAAGTGATCTGCTGGATACATTTCATCCTGAGCAGCATACCAGAAATGCAATTGGGAATCAGTTCCGATGTAAAGAGCGGGAGAAATTAGCCAGTTATCAGGATTTAGGGCTCCGTCAGGAGATACCCAGGAAGCACTGGCAATACTCTGTGAACCGCTGTGAGGGCTGTAAGTATAGATGAACCAGTTAAAACTGTCTCCGTCAGAATCAACATTCAGCCAATCCTGTGGAAGGTCTTCATCCTCAAATCCTTCTTCGATTTCTTCTCCTACTACATAAGGATGTTCCCAGGTCAGAAGGCCTGTATCTGCTTCTATTTGAACGTTATAAGGAGGATCATGAGATTCCAGTTCCAGGATAAAATTAATATTCTCAGTGATTTGTTCTTCCAATACTTCAATATTTTCCATAGTTTCAGTTTCATATCCCAGCAAACTTGCAGTTATAGTATAAATACCAGGATCCAAAAATATACTATAGGTACCGTCCGGCTCAGGATTAGTAGAATTTCCTCCGGCAGTTATAACTACTTCCGCAACATCACCCCCACCTTCATTGATAGTTACGGTTCCGGATATACCTGCTAAAGTTTCTACCGGTCCCAACTCTCCCATAAAGGATATGTTCTGAGCATAGATATCACCGGCATCATTTCTGGTGTCTTCCCAGGCTGCTATCCACTGATTATTGGCGAAATCTCCGGCAACCGAATGCAGTTTCTGAGAATCAACTGAACATAATGTAACTGCCAATGGATCCCAGACATAATTTCCGTCATGATCAAGTAAAATTGCCCTGATCATTGAATTAACTCCGCCCTGGGCTTCATCAAAAAAAATAATATTGCCGTAAGGTGAAGATTTTGCTCCGATTAAACCAATACTGTTAGTGCTTAGAGCTATAATATCCAAACCGTTATTTCCCCAGATATACTCTCCATCCAGGTTAAATTTCTGACCTGCCAAACCTGTATTGTTCTGAGCACTGTCAGTGTTCTTCCAGAATACCATCAATTCCTGTTGTGCAGCATTAAAGATCAATTCGGGATAAAACCTCTCCCGGTTAACCGTGGTGGCAACTGCAACTCCATTTGCTGCAAAAAGAGCTTCTCCCTCTGCATTGATATGCTGAACAAAACTATTGTTGTCCATGTCCATATCACGATCATCATTCCAGGCAATAAAAAACCCGTTATTTCCATCCTCCACCATTGAGAATATCTGAGTCCAAACTGAAATACCCCCGGAATTGGAAATTATGGTATAATCATCCCAGACCGGATTTCCATCCAGGTCAAAACGTTGGGCCAGAACATGTCTGGTAGTGGCTGGAAATACTCCGGAATCTTCAAAGAATTTCAAAATTATCTCATCATTGTCTATAGCCAGAGGTTGAGGCCAGGAATAGGTATTTGCACCGCTTAAGGTGATGCCATTTTCACCCCAGAGCAGATCACCGCCGGGTGAAATTTTCTGCATGATCACAACATCATCAGCCTGCCAGGTTATCAAAGCGTTATTATTTGTTGTGATGGCAATTTTAGGCGAAACATCAAAAGCTGTCCCTTCACTTAACTGCAGTCCGTCTTCACCCCAGTTAAATTCACCATCGGGCGAAATAGAATAAGCAAATACGTCATTATTTCCCGTTCTGATGTCCTGAAAAGCCAGAATAGCATTGTTATCCTGATCAACTGCCATATCCCAGTCAGTAATCCAGGTCATGGAAGGGTTATCACTCACGAGTATTCCATTATCCTGCCACTGGGCATAACCACTTGCATCATATCTCTGCAGCCTTACATCATAGTTGCCGGTTTCATTGGAGAAAAACCCTATATAAACATCGCCCTCAGGACCAAGTCCGATTTTTGGTAAAGCCTGAGATCCAGCCAGGATTGACACAGCCGTGTTGGAATCTGGATATTCACTCCATTGTGCAGCTAATGTGGATGTTATTAAGCAAGCTGATAAGAGAAACATCAATTTTAATACTTTCATTTAATTCCCCCTTCTTCTGTATTTAAAAATTCTTCTACCGTTATAGAATTTTTCCAGTAAATTTCAAAAATATCTTTCATGGAAGTGGCAAAATCTTTTTGTTCTATTGACATTGCAGTAAAAAGTGAACCTTGCTCAGATTCGTTATATAGCGTCATGACTACAGTTTTATTATCAAAGATCAGTAGTTTGAGCGGAAGTTTATTGTTTATCCTGATCAATTCTCCAGAAGACTGAAAATGCTTAATTTTTTTTAGAAACAGATCACTGTCTTCTTCGATCTCATAAATTGAACGATGAGTAATTCCCTGCTTTATACTCTGCACTTCCGGCTCGTTAACGTAAGGATTCATGGCGAATGGAGGTTTATTAAAAACACAAATTTCTGCTTCAGCATTCTGGACAAGATTGAAAACATGATCCATTATAACCTTGTTGGTCCTCAGCACTTTGATGAAGTCATAGGGATTAACATTATCCTCATTGTTTTTAAAAACATTTCCCAGTGTCACGGCCAGATTTTCGGCAATTGTCTTCTGCTTATCCAGCTGGGATTTTATATTTTGAAATACTTTTTCCGGATGAATGGCTTCATATTTTTTCACATTACCAAATATTTCTACACACATTCCTTTTTCTACCAGTTTTGCCAGGACATCGTAAGTTTGAGTTCTATTAATTCTGGCTGTGGAAGATATTTCCTTTACAGGCAGGTTTCGTTTCTTTAATAAAGCTAAATATACCTTCGCTTCAATATCCGAAAGTCCAAGCTTCGTCAATTCATCAATTAAAGTCTTCATTCTCTTTTCCGTAATTTGTTTTTGTTAAGACGAAAAAATTATTTCGTCAATATATTAACGACACTTTAAAAAAATGAAAATAGTGTCAAGAATTTTCCTTTAGGGGCAATAATTTGTCTTACAATTATAATCTTGTGATTATAAGGAAGATTTTTTTAAAAAGCTATATGTTTAAAAATTATTTTCTGATAATTTCCCTTTCTTTTATCTCCAGTTCTTCGGCCTCCAGTTTATTCCAGTCACGGGGCTGTACAATCTGTATTTGCCCTTTGGGAACAGTTACTCGTTTGGGTGCCATTTTTATTTCGGAATCCCTGCTTATCTGCTTTAATTCCAGCAGATATTCAAGGGATGTTTCAGTACTTTCCACCTGTAGAGACCTGTTCATATCTGTTACTTTGATGGAGACCGGTGACCGTTCTTTAATATTGAGATCGGAAATGATGAATTTTCTATCTGTTTTTCCATCCGGAAGTCTTACAGTAAATTCCATTTCGACTTCCTTCAGTTCTCGCTCTGAAGATATCTCAATGGTCTGATTTAACGTACCAATTGTTTTCAATTTCAGATTATCTTTTCCGGCTGATCCTCTTCCTACATTCAAAGAAACACTCTTTCCTTTTAATAAGAACTGGCATTCATAACCTGAACTTCTGGAAGCTATGTCAATATTGTAGTCCTTTCCACTGACATCTTTAATAAAATACAGCTCTTCTGTTTCTCCTTTACCGTGAAAGAAAGGCCACTTTATGATATTATCTGTTTTCTTTGCAGGATCTTTTTCCAGCTCCAGAGAAGATCCCGATCCTTTGAAAAATTTTCTGCCCTCTTCATCTTCAATCTGTTCAGCGGAACCTCCGCTACTGAAAATTAAAGTTCCTAACTGCCCGGTAAGGTAACCAGCACTTAAGGGATGATTATCTTTGTATTTTGCATCGGAAACATTGGTCGCCAGAAAAGTCCATGGTCCTGAAGTGCTGCCATTCCAGCCGTAACTGTCAGGATCAGAAGGATTGTAATCTGCCGGGTATTTCCAGTCATGAGTCCAGCCCGATTTCTGTATATCGATATAATTTCTTTGAGTGGCGCCGGAATAGAAATCGGTATTTTCACTATAGGGAAAATTGGGATCGTAAATAAAGATGCGATAGTGAGTTGCAGTTTCGGAAGTGGAAAAAGGGACAACAGTATGAGCTTCAGCACCTTCGCCCAGAGCTTCAATAGCTTCTATACTGGAAGGCATGAAAGATAACAACGGATAATCATGGCTGGCCAGGGAAGTCTTGATCTGATTATAAGCATACTCAGGATCATTCCAGTTAGTATCATTGAAAAGATCAATCAGTTTACTGATCATGGGTTGGGAAAGCTGCCGCAGATGCATTATGGAGATCGATTCTCTGACAACATCAAGATCAGGTCCGTCATGTACTGTCAGTCCACCCTCATATTGATAGGCCGGACCGCATACGCCCAGATGGCCTCCTTCATGATAGCAGATCAGGCTGAGCAGAGACATTCCGAAGCAGCTGGCATGACCGGCATAATTTGCTATGACCAGATCATAAAAAGTAACATCATCAACACTTGCCTGAGCTCTGGTTTCAGCAACACCCAAAAAAGCTTTACTGAAAATATCCCACAACTCATCTTCATCTGTGGTCATTAAATAATTATAAAAATTCCAGCCGTCGGGATTGGGTTGATACTGAGCATTTAAACGGGGAAAAATCAAGATGATCACAATAAAAATCAAGTATATTTTTTTCATTCTATCCCCCTTCTATTCACATTTTGCCTGGTAGGAATTTGACAGCAGTGAAGGCCTGCCTTCCAGATCAAGAGATTGAATCTTGTACCAGTAATTAATACCCTTGTTCACAGTTTTATCTGTATATTGGGAAGTGTTCAGTAAAGGGCTGATCTGTCTGAAAATTCCCGTTTCAGATGAACTTCTAAACACGATATAGCCTAAATGAATCGCAGCCTGGAACTGAGGTATCCATCTGATGTCCAGTCCGCAATCATCACTCAGGTTTTCAATGGAAGTGATCTGAGGTTGAGAAGGTCCTGAAAATTTAAAAGTAAAAGAACTGTAAGGAATAGCTTCATTAATACTGCTCTCATTACCGTTCTGATCTACGGAAAGGACTTTATAGTAATAGACGGTTTTAGGATCGACTTTTTTATCATAGAAAAATCCGGCGTTCATTCCCTCGTGAGCAACCAGGGGAATAATATCACAACTGCAGGGAGATGCAGGTGCAAAAGGTTCTGACAGATCTACCGGTGGAGTGGGAGGTTCTTCAACCGTGATTCCGCCTATCCAGGTGTAATCAGAGTCCTCCTGCAGTGATCTGTAAATATGAAAAACACCTAAATCCTGACTGGGAGCTGCTATCCATTCCAGATAGATAGCTTCATCTCTGGCTTGAACTGCTGTGATTATTGGCGGGGGCGGAGGTGTTTCATCTCTCAGTCTCTGACAGACGATCAGCTTCTTTTCATCCAGCGAGGGATAAGGCCAGTTTCCACTTAAATTCTGGCTTTCATCTCTTGCTTTTATCCAGTAAGCATAGCATAAAGGAGATTCGGTTGGTACGGTGTAATCATCCCAGTAAGGTTGTCCAGTGCCTGCTGCCAGCTCGGCAGCTTCCTGATGTGTGATCTCTCCCACCAGCACAAAATCTCCACTGGTAATTTCCTTTCTCTCCTGTTCCCGCGGATCCAGCCATTCTCCCAGATGACAAAGGCTGCGGTAAATCTCATAAGAATAAATATCCGGTTCTATATTAAGATCCCAGAAAGATCTTATGAATTCCTGATATCCTTCTGCACTGGTATTTTCGGGAGGATCAGGAGGATAAATATCTGGTACAAAACCTGAAGCTGTGGAAGATTTTTCACCCTTATTACCATGAACATCGGTACAATCTATGCGATAATAAAATTCTTTTTCTCCATAATGAGAAATGATCGCCGGATCACTGTCAATTATCTCAACTTCGGTTCCTGCCGGTTGGGGAATAAGGGCGAGGTTTAATTTTTGCTGAACAGGTGAGTTCTGGCTTTCAGAACGGTATATGTTATATCCGCTGATCCCATCCATTTCAATTCTGCCGTATTTATCTTTTGTAACTTTGCTCCAGGTTATTTTCAGAGTTTGACCCACAGCTTCAACAGAAAGATCTCCCGGTAGTCCGGGTGGAGTAGTATCTTCCGGCATCACTGTTGCCGAGAAACCACTGGGATTTCCAGGTTGTTCCAGACCATCCAGTGCAACGACCTGATACTGGTAATGAATACCATTTACAGGTCCTGCAACTGGCGAACCATCAACATCGTGCGTAAGGGGCATGCCAGTTTCGTCCCAGCGCCTGAAATCAATAAAACCCATTGTTTCTGAAAGGGGATTTCCTTCCAGATCCTGGGTTATTACCGCCATCACAGGAGCATCATTGATTTTAACAGCTGTACCATGGGGAACAACCCTTCTATAAACATTATAACCAAAGGCATTTTCAACTTCATCCCAGGTAATAAGTACTTCACTGTCTCCGGCTGCAACCTGTAGATTAACCGGTGATGGTAGTGGAATACTGGTGCCAGCCAGGATTGGTCCGGTGGCTTTAAGTAAGGTTTCACTGCCCTCCGAAAGTGCTTTGAATTCATAGAAATAAGTGGTGCCGGCAGTTACATCGCTGTCGACGTATGCTTGCCCCAATACCAGAGAAATATTATGAAACCGCCGTGCTAAGAATTGGATCTCATCCCAAAGCTCCGAAGAAGAATCAAGAGAGGCAAGTACACAGGGATTGAAACCTGCCGGTCTGATGGGAAAACCGGGATCACGGAAAATGCCATCTCCTTTCAACGGTCTGGTCTGCTCCCAGGGAAGGCTGGACAGGATCTGCCATTCCTCTGAACCTCTAACAATTATGTCGCCTATGGCTTCACAGTCCTCCATTAGTTTAACAGGAACTTCATTAATTGGATTGCGTGAATATTTTTCCAGCGGAGATGTTTTTCTGTAGATATTTATTCCTTCAATATCTTCTATTCCGTTCCAGACAAAATTTATTTGAGTTTTTCTGCCGGGAGGAGCATCTTTCGTCAGGATGATCAATTCCATCTCAGCTAATAAAAGATTAAAAAATGTAAAAACTAAAACTGTTATCATAAAGATCGATTTCCGGTAATATTTAATAAAATTTTTCATCATTTCCTCCCTAATCGATGTCAAATCCGTCTTCATTCAAAGTGATTGTAACATCTGCGCTGGCACAGACAACCCAGGCTACACATCCTTCCAGACCACAGGTACCCTGGAAGTAGAAAGGATCTCCCACCATGATCTGGAGATTACACCAGGCAGAGGCTGATACCAGACCCCAGAGGATTTCACCATGCAGTTTCACACCAAAGTTAGATAAAATATACGGCAAAGGCACTCCCGGCATGCTGGAACAAAGCTCAACTCCTTCCATATTGACAAATGCTCCCAGACCGGCATAGATCTCAATACCTCCGGCAAAAATACCGAAATCCAGGCTTACACTTACCTGTCCAAATCCGTAAACTCCCGTTATGTGGGAAGGAAATTGCGAAAGGTCAACAGCATAATGATTACTGCCGTCTGTAAGTACCCAGACCTCATTCTTGGGAACATTATTTCCGATGAAGATGCCTCCGGTTAGACCTGCACTTCCCAGTGATCTGCCATACACACTTATGCCGGCTCTGCCCTGAACATATTGAGTTACGGGAGATAAATACCAGTTAATATGCCCATTAGCTTCCAGGCCAGCACAGATACTGCTGAAATCCAGATCACCCTGCAGATCGCCATAAACACTTCCTGCCGCCTGATCGGTGGTCAATAAAATTGAACCGCTTACAGACACATTTCCACCCAGCCCCATATCAACATACATCATTCCTGCCGCAGCAAAAGTTGTGATTGTAGGCTTAATAACTGTTTTAGCTTCGATCATTCCACCTGCACCGCCCAAAAGTCCAAAAGCGCTTTGGGAAGTGGATTCAAGTGTAAAACCAAGCATTATACAGGAAAGGGTCTGACCTTCAATATCTATACAGCCCCACATTTCAGCTGCAGCCCCAATGTCAACTCCCATCAACATGAAATTATTACCACTGCTGGCGATCAATCCGATTAGTGTATCATCACGATCCATTTGAATAGAGGCTGTAACATTATCCTGGAAATGATCCGGCATGGCAACAATACCTTCACCCAGGAATCCGTCCTGATCATTCTTATCATATTCCAGCTCAAAATCAAAAATGGACGCGCCATTACCCCAGTTCTTGGAGAGATTCATGTTGCTGGATTCGCAGTAGTCTGATTCTTTATCAATAATGCCAATACTTCTGCCGCCCCAGGCTGGATCTGTTCCCTCATAAACAGAATCCTGTATGCTTAAATAATTGGAACCGAAAAATTCAAAATGGTTGTTTCCGCAGACTTCCAGATAACCCAAAATCGAAGTGTCATATTCGGAAAGTGCCACATAATGAGGTGTAAAAAGAAATCCATCAAATTTCTGATCAGCAGAATTATAATCAAAGAATAATTCTCCCATATTACCATCTGCCAGTAATTCACCCCAGATTAGTTTAAAAGGTTTGGCAAAATGTCTGTCTTCCTTAATTCCCGCCTGAGTAAGAATTATCTGTCCCGTCCTCACACTTAAAGCTCCGGCGGGATCTCCGGGACTGGTTTCCACCAGCTCAACTTTCCAGTATTCCAGTACAACAGGACCACCACTCAGGTCAATATCTCCTCCTACAAGTTGAGCTGTAGAAGTAAGCTCCAGATCCACAAAAGGAATAGTGGTGTTACAGGCACCCTTAAGTTTTATGATACCATGAAACTCGGAATCATAAAGGGCACTGCTGGAAAATCTGAGAAAGAAGCAACGCTCTTTCTGACTGATGCAGGCAAGATCAATATCAAAGGGTACAGAGGATTTATAATAGGCAGTATTTTCGTCTCCCAGTTTCTCATTCCTGGAACTCAGACTTATGGATATCTGTCCGTTTATGCCAAGGGTTTCTATATTTATCCAGGTTTGAGAAAGAGAGCAGCCTGTTCCATTAACGAATTTAAGTTCTTTAGGTGTTCCTGATATATCCGGAGTATAGATCGTCAGTTCTGCTAATTGCATTATGGTTAATCCGGCTATCTGTTTATTTTCCAGCTTGGTGCCGATATCTCCCCAGAAAACTGAGTTAAGAAAATCTGCATCATTTTGGGGAACAAATCTACCAGTTGCTTTACCATTCAAATAAAACCAGGCATGATCTGTTAAACTTGTATTTGGTTTGGCAGTGAAAGGAATAAATTCTTTGCCGCTGTGGGTAAGCTCGCCCCAGAATATATCCTGACTTAATGTTACACTGCCAACCAGATCCAGATCCTTTTGAATGTTCATATTGGTAAAGTACGCTGTAAGCTGTTGCCCCGGCGAAAAGTAGCAAACTGCTTTTTCCGGCGCTCTCAACTGACCACTGGTGATCTGGCCCGATTGCACTGCACTGCTGTCTACATCAATATAACCGGAGGACATGGCCACCGTATAATCGTAGGGAACCAGAGTATTGAACTGGTAAGCAGCGTTAAGATTAAATCTTGCTTTCAAACCATGCCAGGTTACAAGACCATTATTGAAACGATATTCCGCCTGTAAATATCCGGAATTGGAAATTACTGAACCTGAACTAGCAGCGATTGTCTGGCCGCTCTGTAAAATTACTCCACGCCAGTCTGCATCCAGAGAGTAACCGGAAGGAGAATAAACTTTGTTGAAATCGACAATAATTCCTTGGCCAGCAAAGATCATACCGGTTTTATCTGTAATGAAAGGTCCGAAGGTTGAGTCGGGCATCTCTTTATAAAACTGGCAATCCGGAGAGATGCTGATCGAACCAAGGTCAATAATTGCCGGGCTACATCCTGCGCCATCAATTATGGATACCGGTAAATGAAGTCTAGCGTTTGCTACTGCTCCGGTATTATCTATATAAAGGCTGTCCATTGCGATCCGGAATCCTTCCACAAAAAGTTTTGCCGGTACTTCCGGAAAGGCGGGATTCGTCGGGTAAGCGGCAGAGCCAGAGATCATATCACCCAGCGTAAGTCTATCTCCCGGTGAAATGGTTGCATTTTCAAATTTCACCGTTATTCCGCTTTTAGGGGGCAAGGGCTCAAATGTTCCCAGTAATTGATCTCTAGCTTTCAAAATGCCGAATTTATCGACGCTCTCTTTTACGAGGGGAATGGAAATTTCACTACCGGTTACAACTTCAGGTTTAAATTTGCGGGCTTCCATAACTGAAATTTCATAAAGGGGATCTTCTACAATTTCCACTACTGTAAACGGCTGGGTTATAAATTGAGCAGTTCCTGTAAATGCCGGCAGGAAAAAATGAAGTCCACAATTAAAATGTACCTGAGCGGTTCCTGATGCTCCGGAGGTTGTATTGGTAGTAAAATCGTACTGCCCTTTATCATCATACTGGTTTACAATCAATTCAAATTCTCCCAGCAGCAGTGTATCCGGCATATTTCTGTACCAGGCGGGATAGAGAACACCTGTAATGGAGCCTATCCTGGAATCTGCTTCCAAAATGAAATCATTGATTCGAAATCCGTCGTTATCCTGATCATCAAGCCATTTACCTGCATCTTTCAATTGCTTTTTTGATTGGCGATATTCTGTGATATAAAGCTCATCAGCTCTTCTTTCCAGACTTTTTTCAGCTTGTTTCAGATAGCCGTCTTTATAGGCTGATATGGTTGTTTCTCTGTAAAGTTCGGCTATTTTGCCAGATCTTTTTCTGCCAGCATCAAAGTCGCCCTGCTCAATTTTCTTTGCAGTGTTCATTAATTCTTTTTCTGCTTTACTGAAACTTTTCGGAGCCATTTCGTTAAATTTGTTTTGTAAAATTACCGAGCGCATTTCCAAGATATCTTTTAAAGCTATCCTGGAAACTTTTGCTGATTCAATACTGATGGAAAAATAGTATTCTGCCTCCGCCAGATTTGATTCGATTTTCTTGAGATTACCTCCCTTTTCGTACATCTGCTCTGCCTGGCGGTAATGTTCCAAACCTTCTGAATAGCTCAGCGGTGCCAGAATCTCTGCATTTTCCTGATCAGCTTTTTCAATAAGACTGTCTATTTTCTGAAATAAGTTTTTTCGGAATTGATCACCTGTTTGTGCTTCCAGAAGGGGAATAAACAAAATTATCAAAAAAATGTTGAGGAGAATGAAAGGTTTAGTAAAAATTTGCCCAATTTTCATAATAACCCTCCAATGAATGACGTCAACGATAATTGTCACTCACTCTTTATTTTTCAACTATTTACAACTTTCATCTTATTTTATGATGCTGTGGCTAATTCTATCTCAATACGTTTATAGATCAAAGCATCAAATTCCATACGTCTTTTCAACAATACAAACATTATCGTACATATCTTACGAGCTAAAGCAATGATTGCTTTACCCGTTCCACCTCGGTATTTCACACCATTATAAAAGCCTTTTAAAGGACCTTCTTTGTATTTTAACATCGCCAGGGCATCCTGAACAAGCGTCGTTCTGGCTATCTTATTGCCCTTACGAGTTATGTGACCATGTTTGATCACTTCACCACTATC